>PNNU01000253.1 GCA_013824385.1 Anaerolinea sp. | reverse complement strand
AGGTTGTGTATTCAAAATAAAAGCCTCGAAAAATAGTTTTCGGGGCTGGAGTTTTCAATACGCTGTGGCGTTTGAATGGAAAAATTCTTCTTTTATCCGGACTTTACCGTCGACTCAGGAGTTTCACCTGCTCATGCGCGATCCGCGCTCGTGGGTTGTCACCACCGATCGGGAATTGGAACCTTGGTTCCGCACCCTGCCCCGAAGAACATATTTAATTATCCGTAGTATATGCCGAGGTTATTTATATGTCAAGGATGCCTTCTCACATTAAAATCTAGCTACGGTTTTGAATAACAAAATAGCAACATTACTTTTTGATAATGAATTCCGATTCGTTGGAGATTCCTCCTTCGGGGGACCTTGTGCTTCATCCTGACATGAGTAAATGACGGGGTAGAGACAAACAATTGTTTGCGTTTTATGCTTACGGAGTGTCTTTAGCAGGATTCGCAATGACAACAATGTAGCCGTAGGGTGGATTCGTACTCCGAACCCACTTTTTTTGATTTCTGGAGAAATCAACACACTCACCCAGGTGAACTATCAAAACGCGGGTATCGCCATCTCCCCGGATGGCAAACACATCGCCTACCAAGCTATGCTGCCGGGGGATCGCTACTGCGTCTATATCTCCAACCTGAACGGGAGCAATGCCGCTTGATTGCCAACGCCGACCCCATTGTGGTCACCGAGCCCTATTGGAGCCCGGATGGCAAATGGCTGATCATGAGCGTGCAAGATACTTCCCTCTCGGAATACATGCCGACCCTGGCTCTGGTCAATGTGGAGAGCTGCAACATCATCCCATTGACGTTGTTGCAGGGCTACATCACCTCGTGGAGGTAAAAACAGGTTTTGTAGGGTGGGTTCGTCCGGTGAACCCACCTTATTAAAATGCGATGGTGGGTTCAAAAACCGAACCCACCCTACGTTTGTTTAAAAATGGCCGCGGAATTAACCACGGCCATGATCTTTATTTAAGCCGGAATCGGTTCAGGTTGCTCTGGTTCCCTGGTTTCTTTGACGACTTTCTTTTTCTTCTCGCGCTTGAGCACGACTTCCTTTTCTTTGTTCAGGTCCACCAAAATGGTGTCGCCGTCGTTGAATTCGTGCGAGAGCACGGCGTCTGACAGGCGGTCTTCCACTTTATCCTGCAAGACTCTGCGCAGCGGACGGGCACCCATCTCGGGGTTGAAACCTTCGTTGGCCAAAAAGTCCAGGGCGGCCTCTGAAGCTTTCAGTTCGATGTTGTGATCGCGCATACGCACGGCCACCTTCTCGAGTTCCACATTGACGATCATGCGGATGTGCTCCTGGTTGAGCGGATGGAAGACGATCACGCCGTCCAACCGATTGATGAACTCGGGTCTGAAAACCTTCTTGAGCGAATCCATCAGCTTCTTGCGCATTTCATCGTAATTCTTGGCGTCTTCTTCCTTCTGGTCTTTCTTGAGGTTGAAGCCCAGGTTGCCCTGCTTTTTGATCATGTCCGCGCCAATATTGGAGGTCATGACGATGATGGCATTGCGGAAGTCCACCTTGTGCCCGCGGGCGTCGGTGAGTTGGCCTTCTTCCATGATCTGCAGCAGCATGTTATGCACTTCAGGGTGAGCCTTTTCAATTTCATCAAAAACGATTATGGAATACGGCCGGCGGCGGATGGCCTCGGTGAGCTGGCCCGCATCTTCAAAGCCAACGTAACCCGGAGGCGCGCCAACCAGGCGGCTGACGTTGTGGCGTTCCATGAATTCTGACATGTCGATTTGCACCAGCGATTCCTCGCTGCCAAACAGGAACATGGCCAGGGTCTTGGTGAGGGCGGTCTTGCCCACACCGGTGGGGCCAAGGAACATGAAAGAGCCAATTGGGCGGCGCGGATCTTTCAATCCGGCGCGTCCGCGGCGTACAGCCTTGGAAATCGTTTCGATGGCCTCGTCCTGGCCGACGATGCTTCTACGCATTTCGTCTTCCATGTGCAGAAGGCGTTCAGATTCTTCGGTGGCCAACTGCATGATGGGCACCCCCGTCCACATTGAAACGAGTTCGGCGATGTCTTCACTGGTGACCACAGGGCTGGTTGAACGGTCCCAGCCGGTTCGCAGCTTTTCGATCTGCGCCTTGAGGCCGGATTCTTTATCAGTTAGTTCCTGGGCGTCGTCGTTGCGTCCACCTTCAACCGCTGCGGCCCGATCCGCGCGGATGCCGCGCAGTTGGGTCATCAGATCTTTGAAAGTCTGGGCAGCCGGACTCTTATACATACGCACTCGTGAAGAGGCTTCGTCGATCAAGTCAATGGCCTTGTCGGGCAAGAAACGCTCGGTCACGTAACGTGAAGAGAGGTGGGCGGCGGCTTCAAGTGCTTCGTCTGAAATAATCAGGCGGTGATGTTCTTCATAAGCCTTGCGGATGCCCTTGAGGATCAGGATGGTTTCATCCACGGTCGGTTCAATCACCACAATTGGCTGAAAACGCCGCTCAAGGGCGGCATCAGTTTCGATGTGCTTGCGGTACTCATCGAGGGTGGTGGCACCCACAACTTGCAGTTCGCCGCGCGACAAGGCAGGTTTGAGAATGTTGGCTGCATCTACAGTGGAACCGGCTGAACCGGCGCCCACCAGCATGTGCAATTCATCAATAAAGAGGATGGACTTGGAGGCTTTGAGTTCTTCAATCACCCGTTTGAGCCGTTCTTCAAATTGTCCGCGGTACATGGTGCCAGCCACCAACGAACCTACGTCCAACTGCAGCACACGTTTGCCGATCAATGGCGCGGGAACGTCGCCGTCCACGATGCGTTGGGCCAGACCTTCAACGATGGCGGTTTTGCCGACGCCAGGTTCACCGATCAGGGCGGGGTTGTTCTTGTTACGCCGCGCCAAAATTTGGATGAGACGTTCGATTTCTTTCTGGCGTCCGATGACGGGGTCGAGCTTGCCTTCTTCCGCCAAGGTGGTGAGGTCGACTGCCAATTGATCCACCAGTGGGGTCTTGGCGTCTTTTTTGTCTTCTTTGCGGTTGATGGGCGGCTGCCCTCCGGCGGGAGCCGGGGCGTTGGTGGCCTCGTCCATGGCGCGTCTGACCTGGCGGCGCACCTGCTCTGGTGTCACGCCAAGCTTCTTGAGCACTTCAATGGCCATGCCTTCGGTGGAACGGGTTAATGCCATCAATAAATGCTCAGTGCCGATGAATTGATGCCCCAGTAAGCGGGCTTCTTCAATGGCAAACTCAAGCACCTGCTGGGTACCTTTTGAAAGTTCAATTGTGTTGGTCTCTTGCAAGCCCATGCCGGTGAGTCTTTCGACCATCTCGCGTACACGGTCTGGTTCAAGCCCAAGGTCGCGTAAAGCATGGCTGGCAATGCCGCCGTCTTCTTCAATTAATCCGACCAGTAAATGTTCGGTATCGATGTTGGCGTGACGTAGACGCTCTGCTTCTTGGTGAGCCAGTGCCAATACGCGCCGCGCTCTTTGGGTAAATCGTTCCATTCCTGCCACAGGGTAATCCTCCTGAAAAGTTCAAACCACTACCACTAAATAAGTGAAGGGCTCATATTATATGCGGTCTTGCGATATAAAACCAATTTCATTTTACCAGTTTCGAATGGCTTAAACGAGACTGTCGGGTAATTGTAATGGGGTTGTATTAGAAGGGGATTAGAAATTGGAGTATTTATTTCAAAAAGAATTGGCAAATAAATTAACCAAATAATTACATACTTGATGTAAAATCAAAAGGTTTTAGGGTTACTTGAGGATCCTAGGTTTCCTGCAATATTGCCTTGAACATAATAGTGAAATTAAAGGAGAATCTATTGGTTAAAACAATAAGAAAAGTCATTGTGGTAATTTTAATTCTTGTCCTTCTCTTTCAAGTAACGGCTTGCAATACAATAAATAGTACCACGGTCACTGAACCAGCAACCTCAACTGCCAAACCGGCAACTGAAATTCCCCCAACGCCTACCATGTTTTGGCCTTATCATTTGTCAAAATCCAAAGCTGCAAACCAGCTAGCCAGATATGTGCTTGTCAATGAGATTGGCCCGTATAATAAAACCATCATTCCCGATGATTTACTTATCAGGTCAACCTTGCCTGAAGCTTCTAAAACCAGTATTCCCTATTGGACCGGAATGGTTTTAGAAAATAAGATTTTTGTGAATAATGTTGATGGAAGATGGGATACCACCACCTCTGGAAATCAGTATTTCTACGAAGAACAGATCAAATTCCTGTCTGATCAGGGATTCAATTATGCACGCATAGTTTACAGCATGTCGTTTTTATCAAATCCAGAAAATATTATGGAAGTAAATGAAGCCCAGCTTGAACAATTGGATGAACTGATCTCTTGGGGACTAAAACACAACGTTCATATTCAATTCAGTTTCACGGGTCTGCCTGGAAAATTTGGCACATCCACTGAGGAAGAAAATGTTGGCAGCAACAATGAATTGTTTAAAAATACAGAGTTACAGCAAGTATTTAAAGAGTACCTTACCATGTTTGCCCGGCGTTATGCCGATATCCCGATAAAGGACTTAAGTTTTGAAATTCTGGCTGAACCAAATGTCGATTCTGGCGACATGAATATTTACACCCAAGTACTCACTCCGTTCCTTCAATCCATGTGGGCTGAAAACCCTGATCGCATCCTTGTTTGCGCAGATGTATGGAAGCAAGTTCCTGAACAACTTGCTGCTTTGGGCTGCAGTATCTCTGTACACAATCATATTTACACCGTTGACAGCAGTCGACTATCAATGATCAATTACGCTCCTTCATGGCCGATTCAATATCTCCCTGGATTTTTTAATGAAAATGGTGGAGAAACCTTAAAGTTGGTGAGCGAAAACGGTTTTGACGCCGGCAAGGTTGGAATCTACATCAATAATGGCAACGTGAAAATCCTTGCAGATGATGTAGTGATCCTCAACAACAGCAATGGACAGACTGGTTGGGTGGAAGTAGAATTTCAACAAGGTACCAAGGTGATTGGTATCACTGACGCGAGGAGTTTTGTGGATTTCTACGCTGTTAAAGTTGAACAGGATGGGCGAGAACCAGTCACCTTTGTGATTCATGATCTCTACACCGGTTCGGAAACACTATTCATGCCCACAATCCAAATTTCTGATGATGGAACCACCAATAATATTGATGAGCCGCAAAAACTACTCAATGCCGATTTTTTCACATCGGATTATTTGCAAAAGTTCATTGATACAGCCAAGAAATACAATGTTGGCTTTCTAATGACTGAAGTGGGTACGGACACTCAGAATCTGACGGAAAAAGAATATTATGCCTATCACAATGAATGGCTGACAGCCTTGAGAAATAACAATATTTCATGGGCTTACAACTGTCAACATAATATACTGGCGCCTGAAGAAGTCCTTTGGCTGAATAAGGAGGCCGGTTTCTCAGACATCCTTCAGGTTCCCGATACGCCCTTTTTAGAGAATCGTGGCGTGGTCGAGTTTTTGAAGAAATATCAATAGAAAAGAAGCCGGTTTCAGAAAATATGAAACCGTCTTCTTTTTAATCACAAGGTATTTATC
>PNNU01000252.1 GCA_013824385.1 Anaerolinea sp. | reverse complement strand
GCTTATAATTATGAGTGTTGATTCTCAAGGAGTGAATATGGCAGATGAAATTAATCCAATCCGATTAACCTATTTTGGAAATTCTTGTATTATGATCATCAGCCCGGAGGGCACACGTATCGTCAGCGACCCTTACGGCAGTATTCGCCCCCCAGGTCTCACTGATTTGCCTGATGATCTCTCTGCGGAGGCGGTCACGGTCAGCCACATCCATGAAGATCACAACAATGTTGGAGCAGTGGGTGGCAATCCGCTAGTGCTCACTGAGCCCGGAATTGTCCAGGTCAAAGACATCATAGTAACTGGATTAATGGGTTGGGAAGGTTCTCCTGAAGGCCCCTCCAAGACCATGCGCAATATCATTTTTACATATGAAACGGGGGGTGTCAAAATTGTCCAATTGGGAGATTCAGGCATCATCACTGATCCTCAAATTTTAAAGTCAATAGAGAATGCTGATCTGGTGATCATAAACATAGACGGCTATGTCATTCCGCATGAGAGTATCTTGCCCTTCATGCAACAAATCAAAGCCCGGACGGTACTGCTGGCCCATTGCACCCTAGCCGGTCAAGAAAATTGGTGCGGTGCTCCTACCGCTGAAGAATTCGTGAGCCAATTTGCACCAAACGCGATAGTATTGCGATCAGCAAGCGAGATTGATGTAATACCGGGTATGCCTGAACAGATTGCCATTATTCAGCCGCTTATGCTGAATAAATAGCAAAGCGTCACCAACTCAGTTATTCTTGGGAGCAAGCTTGAAAAGAAACAAGGTACTTGATCTGGTAGAAGCTCTACGTGGAAACCGTGAAAAAGTCAGCATCCTGTTTGGATTTTTAGCTGTTGGGTTCCTTGCACTATCCATATACATTTTTGGAACCCAAGCCAAATTCTCATGGGTGACTTTTCCAGCTTATATTATCTCTACCGTACTTTCTCTCTATGGCGGCTACAAAATTTGGGATAAAAACGCATGGTACGGTCAGCTCATAATGTTTATTAATGGCTTCCAGATGATGTTGGCTCTGGCGGGGTGGATCTGGGTGCTTTATCTTGCCCAGGAAAACCCCGGCATCAGGTATACAGCGCTGGTTAATCTACCCTTTTACTACTATATTCTGTTCTTTTTAATAATCTTCCTCACTACCTTCGCAAGCTTTATGTTCAGCATGGTCGGATTGAGACCGAAAAACAAAAAACAATCAGGAAAGGATTTAAATGACTAATCAGAACCCCCAAATCAGCAATGCCTTTATGACTTTTAAGAACGAAGCTCCTCAACATGCACAAGCATGGGGCAGCATGGTGCAGTCGCTTGGTTCTGCAAGTGCTTTGGACGCCAAAACTTCTGCACTGGCATACCTGGCAGTGCTGGCAGCTTTACGTATGGAAAGCGGTGTTCCATTTCATGTTAAAACCGCAAAAAATGCCGGGGCTTCTCGTGAAGAAGTCATCAGTGCGATAGTGTTAGCATTGCCGGCAGCCGGTCACGTGGTCACACAGGTTTTACCAACTGCGCTGGCAGCTTATGACGAATAAATGATCTTTGGCCAAAAAAGGAACCTGCTGTTATTGATGATCCTGGGCATTTTAACATTCAATGCCTGTTCAACCGTTCCGATTGAAACCACCCTTAACGCTGAAGTGATCGTGACTCCATCTGGAAACTCATCCTTGTGGATTCCCTCGCCAGGGTTGAGCTTCCAGATCCAGTTCACCGCTGAACTGGATCTGTCGGTTGATGCCGATGTCTATGAGCTGGATGCCTTCGATACGAATGATGCGGTGATTCAACAACTTCACCAAAGCGGAAAACATGTAATTTGTTATCTCAATGCCGGCGCCGTGGAAGATTGGCGTCCGGATGCCGACCAATATCAGCGGATATTGGTCGGCAATGCATATCAGGGTTGGCCGGGTGAAAACTGGCTCGACATTCGCAGCTTGAAAGACCTGGCTCCCATCCTCGAAGCAAGATTGGACCTATGTCGTTCAAAAGGCTTTGACGGAGTGGAATTCGATAATGTAGATGGCTATCAGAATGATACGGGTTTTGATCTGACTGCCTCTGACCAATTGACCTTTAATCGTTGGTTGGCTGACGCCGCACATCAGCGCGGTTTGGCCGTGGGACTCAAGAACGATCCCGAACAGATCACCGATCTGGAACCCTGGTTTGATTTCTTAATCCTTGAAAGCTGTTTTGACCAGGGATGGTGCAATGAGTCTGAGCCGTTTGTGAAAGCAGGAAAACCTGTTTTTGTGATTGAATATTCAGCGATTGATAAATATTGTCACACCGCAAAAGACAAATCACTTACACTTTTGCAAAAAAATCTTCAATTGGATGCCTGGCGTAAAACATGCCAGTAAAACAATAAATAATAACTCTATCTTTCAACGGTTCAGATGTAGTACTACATCCAGCTTTGAATGAGTTTTTTTACAAAATTGGAATTGGATTCATAAATTTAATTCTTCTCCCTGTTCTCATCCGGATTCTAATTCTTTTTATATCGACTAACGTTCAAAAGACTTGACTTATTATAATCACATGGTAATATATCTATAGTGTTATATATAACTATGAGGATAATATAATGTCACTTGAACATGCAATACTTGGCTTTCTTAACTACAAACCTATGACTGGTTATGAGCTGAAAAAGATGATTGATGTTTCAATAAGTCATTTTTGGCCGGCAGTTCAATCTCAAATATATAAAACCCTCTTTCGTATGGAGGCAGATAGATGGTTATCAGTTGAGACCATTTCTCAAGAAACTCGGCCTCCGAAAAAAGTGTATACCATTACCGATAAAGGTCGGGATGAATTTTTAGGATGGTTAGAGACCCCGCAACCTAATAGCGAAACGAGAATTGTTTGGTTGATTCAACTTTTCTTTGCCGGACAAGTGGAAGATGAAAAAATACTAAACATCTTGAGAACCCTTTTAGTTGGTTACCAGCAGAGACTTCAAGCTTTTGCCGAAATTCCAGAAGAAAACCGCGAAACAATGAAGGAAGATGACCCCCGTGATCAATTCTTCTGGATGTTAACTGCTGATTTTGGGGTCGCTCAAACTGTTGCCCATATTGATTGGCTCTCAAAAGTGATCCATACCATAGAAAATCACAAGTACACACTTCCCACGCTTGGAAGTTTTTCGAAGTAAACGAGCATCATTACTTTTTGACGGAGAAAAAATGGAAAAACCTGGTTCTGTTAAACTATCAACCCCTCTTCGCATTCTTATTGGTTTAGGTTTGAGCGTCTTGAGCGGTCTGGCTTTTGTTTTAGCCTTTCCCCCGTATGAAATATGGCCTTTGATTTTCATTGGTTGGGTTCCTCTTCAGGTGGCACAATATCGCATTATGCCAAAACGTCTCTCGTCACTTGCATCCGCAGTGGCAATATTTGTCTGGTTGCAAGGCTACCTTGGTCCCGTTTTTGCTCCAACCGGTAGCTTTATGATCTGGCTGCCTTTGGCAGTTGGTGCTCTCAGTTTTTTGGCAGAATCAAGCCTTCGAAAATTTCACGACAATACTGATTATCGTTGGTTTGTCCCAGCTGGAATCGCCAGTTGGGCAGGGAGTGAAATGATACGTCTCTTCCTCCCAATTGCGGGAACCTGGGCTTTTTCTGCTTACCCACTTTATCGTCAGCTTTGGCTTATCCAACCAGTCAGTATTTTTGGGATCATTGGCTTGGGGATGTTGATCATGCTGATCAATTTATCACTTGCCATGTTCTTGATTGCTTTGATAGATAAAAGGTGGACCTTGGCAAGTGGTGAAGTTACTTTGTCTTTTCCATTTGCAAAACGATGGGCGTTAGCTGCTGCTGCTGTTTTTATTGTTTGGACAGCAATCAGCCTTGTACAATACAACCTGCCTTTGAACACCTCAACGATAAAAGTGGCTGCCATTCAACCTTCTTTATCTCCCATTATCACTGCGAATCAGAACATGGTCGAAAAAGCTGCCTCCATCCGCAGCAGAATGGTGGAACAAACTCAATTTGCCGCAAAGGATGGAGCACAGGTCATTGTCTGGCCGGAAGGTGCATTAATGTGGGATCCGCAAATCGACTCTTCGCAGATTGATTTCTCTAAGTTGGCTCAAGAGTCCAATGCTTATTTGACAATCGGTTATGTCGTGAATATGGAAAATGGTTTCCGCAATGAAGCCACCGTGATTGATCCGCAAGGTGAATTCCTGGGAGTTTTTGGTAAGGATCACCCGGTAACATTTGGCGGGGAAACCAGCTTGAGCCGCGGAACCTATCCGGTGTACGATACTTCCATAGGCAAACTAGCCACAATCATTTGCTACGATCTGGATTACACAGACACTACCCGGAAAATGGTGCGTCAAGGGGCTCAACTGATTGCGGTTCCTTCCAATGACTGGGGTTCAATTGCTGACAAACACTACAGCCATGTTGTTTTTCGAGCCATCGAAAACCGTGTTGCCATGATCAAAGCCGATGGCGGATTCGACTCAGCGATCATTGATCCTTTTGGCCACATTAAGTCACTGGCCAGTTACACTGAAGGCGGAGAGGCAACTCTGGTTGCAGATGTGCAATTAGGAAGTGGGTTAGGTACACTCAATTCTCGCCTTGGCGATTGGGCTGGTTGGATCAGTCTGGCCGGGATGATCTTCTTTACCTTTGGAAGCGGGTGGTTGGAAAAGAAAGCCCGGAAATCACAAAATAAGGAAAATGTGGAAAAATAGTTGTTTCGTTAAGATGTGGAAAATACGAAATCAAACCAGCCTTCACAAGATTGAAGACTGGTTTATTTTTATAAGCTCATAATTCAATGCATTATTTTTTGCTTATATTAATATTTCACCCAGTGGCCTTCGCAGTGAATAAGGCAAGACATCCGCAATTCCATAACGCAATATGAGCTGCGGTTTATTTTCACCCAACCCCATAGCACTCTGAAACTGTCCGCGTAATTCAAGGATTTCAATAGGCTGATTCAGTAGCGCAGATTTCAATCCAAGGTTGGTCAATTGTAACGAGAGACGCTCAAATACCTGCCCGCAGCGTACCCATGATGCTGGTGTATCGTTCTCAGTGGCAAAAACCACCGCGCCGGCTGAGCTGCGTAGTTTCTTCGCATCCGCGTCTGCCTGACTTTGCGGTTTGGTTCCTGAGACAAACATTTCGCCCAACCAACGCGGTACAGTTGGATTCCCCGTACATTTCGTATACAACCCATCCATCGAAGACACTGCCTCTTTTTCATTAAAGCGCAGCCAATGGATCAATTCATCCAAAAAATCTTTATCTGCATATTGTTTTAGATTTCCTTCATTGACATATTCCAACACGCGTTCTGTTTCGGTCTTCCCATCAATAAATTGAAGCACTATCCCAGGTTCAGATGTGGCGGCGTATACCTTTTTGAGAACACCCTGGGCAACGACTTCTGCGCGGTATTCTGAGCGTGTGCTTTGGCGAACAGGGATGGCATCAAATAATGCATTGTTTATTGGGGTCGTTGAATGTAAATCCACTTTGATGAAATTTTGGTTTTCATCGGGGTAAACAATCTCACTCGAAAAACCTGAAACCCCGGCAGCGATTAT
>PNNU01000251.1 GCA_013824385.1 Anaerolinea sp. | reverse complement strand
GAGTGAGAGCAAGAGGCGTTGTCGATCAGATAATTCGCTCATTTCTTCCTATTTTTTAGCACTCATAGGCTCCGAGTGCTAAATCAATGAGAACAATTATACCTTGCCTTAAAAATCAGGTCAAGAAAGGCGCCATCAAACACGAGTTTTTTTATAAAAGATTAACAAATCATCATGCAGTGATTTTGACAGTTCAATTTTATAAATTTTGGATTTTTTCTGCACTATAATGGTTTGATAAAGCTATGATGAAACCAGCAAACACAACTACAATTCCGCGTTTGATTCTGAGCTATCTCGGCACCATTCTGATTATCAGTTTGGTCACAATGTTGTTGAAAGTGGGAGAAAAGGCGTTTGAAATTCAGATCATCGCGCTGCTTTATTTACTTCCAGTGTTGATCTGCACGGTTTTGTGGGGGTTGACCTCCGGTATTTTGGCTGGTTTATTGTCGTTTCTTGCTTTTAATTACTTTTTCATTCAACCTTATTTTTCGCTTCAGGTTCATAAATCTCAAGATTTGATTACCTTGATTGTCTTCCTGATTGTGGCTGTAGTTTTAAGCCAGTTTGTCGGCCAGGCCAGAGAAGCGGTACGTTTGGCAAAAAAACGCGAGTGGGAAGCCACGCGTATGTATGAATTGATCTCCGCTTTGGCCGGTCTCACGGACATTCAGAGCATCATGCATACCCTGGCAGACAAAATTATCAATACATTTCAGTTTGATCAGGTGGAAATCCTGGTAAATGGCTCATCCAAGGGAAGCAATTTTACCTATCTAACTCCGGTTGGGAACGAGATTTCGGAACCCTATGAATTATCCGTTCCCATGTACACAGCCAGAAACATGGAAGGCGAAATCAGGCTCTGGTTTGATCAAAATAATTTATCCGTGGAAGAAACCCGCCTGATGGCTGCTTTTAGCAACCAGGGCGCACTGGCGATTGAACGCATCCATTTGATGGAAAGTGAAAATATAGCCAGGGTGCTAAAAGAAAGCGACCGCATTAAAACATCCTTGTTGAATTCGGTTTCGCATGAATTACGTTCGCCTTTGGCGGCCATCAAAGCATCGGCATCCAGTCTGCGCAGTGGCGCGGTGGATTGGGACACATCGGCCCGGGCGGAGTTATTGGCCACGGTTGAAGAAGAAACAGATCAACTCAATCTGTTGGTCGGCAACTTGTTGGATATGTCTCGCATTGAGGCCGGGGCATTGAAGCCCAAAGTACAATGGAATTCCATTGAAGAGATCATTAAAAGTGTGGCCACCACAATGCGTGGTCAATTAGCGCGCCATCGTGTGCAATATCAATTTGAAAAAGAGCTGCCTTTGCTGCCTACCGATTTTGTGATGATGGGGCAGGTGTTTACCAATTTATTTAGCAATAGTGTCAAATATGCACCCGTAGACACTCCGATTAGGATAGCAGCAAGTCTGGTAGAAAAACATGTTTTAATTACACTGATTAATCAGAGTTCACCTGTACCTGAAGAACATTTGGAACATATTTTTGACAAATTCCACCGGGTCACGGAAGCCGATAAGGTTACCGGCACAGGTCTCGGACTCTCGATTTGCAAAGGGATTATCGAGGCTCACGGCGGTAAAATATGGGCAGAGAACCAAACGGAAGGTTTTGCATTTGTCATTCGCCTTCCAATAACATTGGATGGATCGCTGCCGAACATCCCCAAGGACGAACTGGATGGATAGAGACCCTTTAATTTTGCTGATTGATGATGAGCCGCAAATCTTGCGCGCGCTGAAGACGATTCTAACTTCAGGGCATTTTAAGGTGCTTGCTGCTGTCAATGGTGAAGATGGAATTGCCCTGGCCGCATCACAATCGCCAGATGTGATCATTTTGGATCTTACTTTACCTGATATGGATGGGATCCAGGTATGTGAACAGATCAGGCAGTGGTCGCAGGTCCCCATCATTATCCTTTCAGTAAGGGATGATGAGCGTGAAAAAGTGGCTGCTCTTGATAAAGGTGCGGATGATTATTTAACCAAACCCTTTAATATAGAAGAACTGATGGCTCGCATTAGGGTTGCCTTACGGCATTCTTCTCAATCCATCGGCAATAAAGAAACCATCATCCGGGCCGGCCAACTGGCCATCGATCTTGCCAGGCATCTGGCGACGGTCAATGGTGAAGAAGTGAAGCTCACCGCCACGGAATTCAAACTGCTAGCCTATCTGGCAGCCCATGCCGATCGGGTACTCACGCATCAAGCTATTTTGACCCATGTGTGGGGGTTCGCAGAATCTGACCACATTGAATACTTGCGTGTCTACATTGGCCAACTCCGCCGAAAAATTGAGCTTGACCCAGATGAACCCCAGGTGCTGATCACAGATCCTGGTATAGGATACCGGTTTAAAACCATTGATTAACCAATAAATAATCTTTATTTTTTCTTTATTATTCCGCCATAATATTTGCTCGTTCTTTATGTTCTTTAGATAGACTTCTTGTTGATATCAATAAGAAGTCTATTTTATGTCTAGCGATTGACTTATGCCGGAATTATTATCGGAAAAATTCGAGGAATGATGATTACTGAATCTGAAAATGGAACCACTGTAATAGACCTGTCCGCAGACGAGGCGCCTAAAAGTAATTGGCGTCAATGGTTGATAGGTCGTCCATTGCAAACCGCTGACGCTCCCAAGCAAACCATAGGCAAGGCAATCGGCTTGGCCGTTTTTGCCTCAGATGCTTTGTCGTCCACAGCATACGCTACGCAGGAAATTATGATAATTCTTGCCATTGCGGCGAGTGGTGCTCTGCAATATGTTTTCCCAATTTCCATCGCTATCGTACTATTAATGACCATTGTGACAATTTCTTACGAACAGACAATTCATGCTTACCCCGGTGGTGGTGGTGCATATATTGTCGCAAGAGATAACCTGGGTGAATTGCCGGCTCAAACCGCAGGGGCAGCACTTTTAACAGATTATATTTTAACTGTCGCAGTTTCAATATCTTCTGGTGTGGCTCAAATTGTGTCAGCGTTTCCAGATCTTTATCCATATCGAGTTCTTATATCCGTTATTATGGTCTTGTTTATCATGACGATTAATTTACGGGGCGTTAAGGAATCAGGAGTTTTATTTGCAATTCCGACGTATTTCTTTCTGATCATAATGGTTGTAACGGTGATTGTTGGGTTTATCAGATATTTCACAGGTTCACTTGGAATGGTGGTAAACCCTCCTGAATTTTCAGTCATCGGAACGATTGGGGTGGTCACACCGTTCTTGTTGCTGCACGCTTTTTCTAGCGGTACTTCAGCTTTAACGGGTATTGAAGCTATTTCAAATGGGATTACTGCTTTTAAGGAACCTAGGAGTAAGAACGCCGGTATTACGCTAATCTGGATGTCATCAATTCTGGCCACCTTATTCTTGAGCATTTCTTTTATCTCAGGAAAAATTGGTGCGGTTCCCTCTGAAATAGAAACAGTCATTTCACAGTTTGCCAGAACGATTTATGGCGGGCAAGGGTTGGCTTACCTTGCACTCATTGCCGGTACGGCAGTTATATTAATCATGGCTGCAAATACTGCATTTGCTGATTTTCCGCGTCTAGGTGCCTTGCATGCAGGTGATGGTTTTCTGCCACGTCAAATGACTTTCAGAGGCAGTCGATTGGTTTATTCAAAAGGCATTATTACGCTGGCAATATTGGCTTCTTTACTAATTGTGGTCTTCCAGGCTAATGTTACACGGATGATCCCATTGTATGCCATCGGTGTTTTTCTGTCTTTCACTCTCTCTCAGGCAGGAATGTCCAAACGCTGGTGGAAAGCCGGTCACCTGAAACCAGGTGATGAACTCGTTGAACCCGGATCAACCATTCATCATGAAAAACGATGGAAATTTAAAATGGTGATTAATGGTTTCGGAGCCCTATGTACCTTCATCGTGATGATTGTTTTTGCTGTGACAAAGTTCAAAGATGGTGCCTGGATTATTGTTATATTGATACCTGTCATGGTGACTGTATTTTTTGGAATTCATCATCATTATAAAAGATTGGCAAAAAGATTATCGCTTGATCATTACAAGAACAGTATTAGGGTCAATCGACATCGCATTTTGGTTCTGGTTGCCGGGGTTCATCGAGGTACTCTTTCAGCATTAGCCTATGCACGTTCAATTAGCCCGGATGTAACTGCCATCCATGTTTCGACTGATCCGATTGAATCTGATAAAGTCAGACAAAAATGGGAGATGTATGGTGAAGGAACACGGTTGGTCGTACTCAATTCACCATACAGGTTGCTGCTTGAACCAATTCTGGATTACATTGAGAAGCTTTTATTGCTTCGAGGGCCGAATGAAATATTAACTATTGTGGTTCCTCAATTTGTTCCTTCTCATTGGTGGGAAAATCTTCTACACAGTCAAACTGCATTAATGCTTCGCTTTGCATTGATCTTCAAGCCGGGTTTGGTCATTCTGGAAGTACCATATCAGGTGTAATAAAAACTGAATCAATTGGTATGGAGTGAGCATTTTTGCAGATTAATTATTAAAATTAATTCACAAATAGTGGATTAAGGTATAAAATCTTTTAGGCAGGTCGTGATTATTACTGCATTGAGACTTGCTTCTTTTTGGTAACGAAACTGACACCAAAACCATTAAGGAGAGATAATGTCTCAATTCAATTACCCCTTTGCTTTTTCTGAAGATGCATCCCATACAATAGAAGGCTCCCTCGAGCTGGACGAACCGCTTCCCTACAAACATAATGCAGGAGGCGGTTTTTTCCGCAATGGCAAATTGGTTATTAAAGGTTCTCGGACTTTGGAAATAGTACTTTATCACAATCAAGCGACTTCCAAATTTATCTATATGCGTGATTGCACTCCTGACTCAAATTTGTTGGATATTATCGGTGCGGATAATAGCGATGCAAAATTAAAAATGCCGCAAAAACTTCCGGGTCAGCTTTGCCTTGGATCGGACCGCGCCCAATTGATTGGAAATGCGGTTTCAGAGATTATCGGAGCGGTTCCTCTTTCATCTACTTTCTTGCGTTATAAACAACAAAACCTGGCGGTTTTCCCCATCGCGCGTGAGGGATTGAAATATCAGGTGGCCGAAGCCATCTATTCCAATTATGGTTATTTTTGTGATGAAATCGTCCTGGATGCCCACCATGTATTTGACAGCTCCGTGCCGGTATATAACCGTACCGTCGAATTGACGCTCTTCAAGGACAAAGATCTCGATCAAACCCAAAAAGAAAATATTGCCGTCGCATTTTTGGCGGATAGTATCGCCAGTGGTCTGGTCATGAAAGAGGTTGTCGCCAGGGTGAGTGAGCGCTTCGAAAACCTGAAACAGATTGAGGTGATATCCCCACTTGCCACCATCCGCGGATTGTGCCGGTTGGCTCAGTCAGAAGCCAACAGCCACATTCAGGTGCGCGTGCATGTCTTTGAAACGCTGCTTAACGCCTTGCCCCCCGATTATTACTATTCAGCCCACTTTGCTGACCCGAAATTCCATATTCGCCCCGATCTGGAAGAAGCTTACAGGGCCTGGTGGGGCAATGATGCGGCGGGCAACGTGATCGCTGACACCGCCTGTGCCGGTTATGGTTGGAG
>PNNU01000250.1 GCA_013824385.1 Anaerolinea sp. | reverse complement strand
TGCTGAATATGGGTTTCATTGATGATGTTGAATTAATTCTCAAAGAACTTTCTGAGGAAAAACAAATAGCACTCTTCAGCGCAACGCTTCCTCAGGCTATTCAGAAACTCGCCAATCGTTATCTTAAAGAACCAGCCAGAATTTCGGTCAGCCCTGAACATATGACCGTGGCAGATACTGAACAACGTTACACCCGTATTCATGAAGAAAATAAACTCTCAGCCTTGACCAGAATGTTGGAAACTGAAGAGGTTAGCAGCGGATTGATCTTTGCACGTACCAAGGCCAGAGCCCAGGAACTTGCAGATCAATTGATTCAAATGGGTTTTCCCTCTGATTCTCTTCACGGCGATCTGAACCAGGCTCGGCGTGAACAAGTGCTAAACAAATTTCGACAGGGACAAATCACTTTAATGGTTGCAACAGATGTAGCCGCCCGTGGTCTGGATATTGCCGGAGTTTCACACGTGTTTAATTTTGATGTGCCTGCCGATGCCGAAGATTACGTGCATCGCATTGGACGTACCGGTCGCGCTGGAAAGAAAGGTGTTGCAATCACCTTTTTAACCCCCAAAGAACGCGGCAGATTGAATCAGATACAAGCCTACACCAAACAACCCATGATTGAATTCTCACTTCCTTCTGTGGACGCTGTGAAAGCCAGACGTGAAGATCGTCTCATCACTCGAATTTCTGACCAATTATTGGCCGGGGTGACCCCTGCTGAACGCGAATTTGTTGGCCGTATGAATGAGTTGGGATTATCACCGGTTGAAATCGCAGTTGCAGCTATTCGCCTTATCCGCGCGGGCGAGGGAACCATCTCCACCAAGGAGATTCAAGAACCCGCCCAGGAGAGCAAGTACAAACGCCTGGACGAACGTCGCTCTGGAACTGACAGACAGCGTGAAAAGTGGAACTCAAAAACCAGCTCAGGCGCATCCTCGTCCTCAAGCTCGGATCAAAAGAGACCTTCACGCGGCGGCGGTAAAGAATCTGGTATGGTTCGTTTATGGATGAACCTTGGTAATGCCAACGGTATCAGACCGGGTGATGTAGTAGGTGCCATTGCCAGCGAATCTGGAATCCCCGGACGTGCGATTGGAGAGATTGACATTCGCAGTGACCATACCTTTGTGGATGTGGCAGAACAGCATGTCAAGATGGTTCTGAATGCCAGCGAAGGCAAATATCGTCTACGTGGCAAGCCGGTTCTTCTTCGGTTGGCTGATTAATCTACTTAATATTGATCTGGTGAGTTTTTACCAGGAGAGTATTTATGACAGAAGTCACTCCCAAGCGGAGCGAAATCCAGATTGGTTCACGAGTGGCTGTGATCGAGAAACAAAATCAGCCGACGGGTACTTTGACTGAGGGCGTAGTAGTGAAATTGCTCACTAAAAGCCCAACTCATCCTTACGGCATCAAGGTGGTCTTGACTGGTGGAAAAGTCGGCAGGGTTCAAAAGATCATAGCTTAAAGAACAATCAAAAAAAATCCACATGAATTCATGTGGATTTTTTTTATAAAAACAACTTTGTTTATTCTGCTGTGAGAATGAAACAGCCAACCAGACCAACCCCGGTGTGTACCGATAAACCTGTTCCAAAATCAAAGAAGTCAACCACATCAGGTAATTTAAGCTTGCTTGCCAGTTTGGTTTTTAGAAATTCGGCATCTTCCTCATTGAGCACATGAACTATACAGATACGTTCAATAGATTTATCTCCAACAGCGCTAACCAATAGTTCAACCAAACGATCCATGGCGACTTTACGTGTGCGAACCTTTTCAAGTAAGTCGAGTTTGCCTTCGCGCATACAAAGGATGGGACGTATGTTGAGCATGTTGGCCATGCTTGCAGCGAGGTTGCTGACGCGACCACCAAGGGCGAGGTATTTTAGGGTCGAGAGCGACCCATAAAGAATACATCTTGGAATGAGAGAGCGAACTTTTGCGACCGCTTCTTCGTGGCTGGCCCCGGCGATGATCGCTTCAACAGCTGTCATTGCCATGTAACCTTGACCCATGGTTAAGAATTCAGAATCGATAACAGTGATTTTTTTGCCCGGGAAATCTTCAACAGCGATCAATGCAGATTCATAAGTACGGCTGATCTTACTGCCTACTGTGATGCAAATAATGGAGTCTGCACCGTTATCAAATGCAGTTTTAAAAGCCTTGGCAAAGGCAGCAGGGGATGGTGCTGCTGTGGTAGGCAGTTTACCGCTTTTATCAATCCGTTCGAACATTTCGGGATTCTTGATATCGATATTATCAGCGAAAGATTCTTCGCCAAACTGGATTGTGATTGGAACCAGAAGGATGCCGTATTTTTCTGCCAACTCAAATGGAAGATTTGAATCGGTATCTGTGATAACTTGTATTTTTGACATGAATAATTCCTTTATTTTGAATGAAAGATTTTAAACAATGATTAAGCGTATTATACACAATGACCAAAAAACTCAATGTGACTTGAGACCTACTTATATGTACAAATTAACCCCCGTAAGGTTCAAACGCTTCGATATTTGACAATTAAAAATTATTAGTTTTTCCTTACCAATTTTTAACTCATTGTTTACATAAATTGAAACTACTTTTACTTAACATGAAGGTTGCAGGTCAGCTCTGTATAAATGGCAGATTTGTATCTGCATGGTTTTTCTGTGGTTGAAACTCATAAAAAAAATAATGGTATGACAGCACCAAAAATTTTGGCATATTCCATTTCTGTTGTAGATGCACAGTTATGGAACCTTTGGAGGCGTAAATGAGGTTTCTTGATAGCATCTCAATTCGGGGAAAAATATTTTTTATCACAGTTACTCTATTACTTTTTGCTATAGCAACAGCCCTTGCAGAGTATTTTGTGTTTCTTTCAGCAGTCAGTTTGGCCGACGTCACTCAGGTTCAGATGGTGGCCAAGTTAAATATTGCACTTTGGATAGTGATAATCGGCGGTTTATTATGTATTGTTATAGGAGTTGGTTTCGCGATTATTGTTTCACAAAACATCCAAAAACCTGTAAATATCTTTATCGGTTCATTGAACCGCTTGAAAACAGGTGACCTCTCTCGTGAACTTTCTGATGAAGTTAAACAACGCAACAACTCCCGCAAGGATGAGCTCGGTGCGATTGGACGCGCATTAGGTGGTGCGCAAGGTTACTTTGGCTACATGGCAGATCAGATGGCATTGATCGCCGAAGGCGATTTGACGGTGAAGGTCAATACTTTTAGCGAAAAGGATGAATTGGGGCATAGTATGGTCAAGATGACAACTGACCTGCATCAAATCATCGAGCAACTAACTGAAAACGCCGTTGAGTTGAACACATCTTCAATGATGTTGGCTAATGCAGCCAGTGAGTCTTCAGAAGCCACCACACAAATAGCACGAACAATTCAACAAGTGGCATCTGGTATTACACAGCAAACGGAATCTGTAAATAAAACGGCGCTTTCTGTTGAACAAATGTCCCGGGCGATCAATGGAGTGGCTCAAGGCGCTCAAGAACAAGCCAGCGCCACCAATAAAGCTTCTGAGATTACCAACCAATTATCCACTGTAATCAATCAGGTAGCCGGCAATGCAGCGGCTGTGGTCCGTGAATCTGAGCAAGCGGCTTTGGCTGCCAGTCAAGGAGCAAAAACGGTAACAGATACTTTGGACGGTATGGTGCGCATCCAGGAAAAAGTAGGCCTTTCTGCTCAAAAAGTAGAAGAGATGGGTAAACGGTCGAGTGAGATTGGCGCGATTACCTCGATGATCGAGGATATTGCTTCGCAAACCAACCTTCTGGCTTTGAATGCGGCTATTGAAGCAGCACGAGCCGGCGAGGCAGGCAAAGGTTTTGCAGTTGTCGCCGATGAAGTCCGTAAATTGGCTGAGAGGTCATCCACTTCTGCAAGAGAGATTAATGAACTGGTGAGGGGTATTCAGGGGACAGTGGATGAAGCTGTACGAGCCATGGAAGAAGGCGCCCATGAAGTAGAAATTGGGTTGGGAACTGCCGAGAAAGCCGGGTTAGCATTGTCAGCTATCGACCAGGTTTCGCTGCGGTTGAAAAAAGAAGCTGATGCAGCTGCTTCCGCCGCTGAAGAAATGGCGGCCTCCGCTAATGAACTAGTGGCTGCAGTCGATTCTGTATCGGCTGTGGTTGAACAGAATACGGCCTCCACAGAAGAGATGGCGGCGTCGTCTGGAGAAGTAAGCATGGCGGTTGAAAACATCGCTTCGGTTTCGGAAGAGAATTCAGCAGCTGTGGAAGAAGTTTCAGCCTCCACAGAAGAGATGGCTGCACAAATGGCAGAAGTCACCCAGTCCGCGACAGCGCTGGCCGCATTGGCACAAGAACTAAATAACGTGGTGGAAAGATTTAAAATATAATAATCAGCAATTTGTAATCAGGCTGAAAAAGCCGTTTTGAAGCAAAAATGCTTCAAGACGGCTTTGATTTTTATAGTGTTGTTAAATTGCTGATGAAAAACAGACTATTACCACCGGTTTTGATGGATGCGCGAATCAAGATCGATGGTGATCTGGTGGGCACGGAGAGCGTCTGCAGCAGGGTAACCCAGTGCGATCCAGCAGGGGAATTCGTAATTGTCAGGTATATTGAGCCGCGTTTTCACGATTTTGCTTTCCTCCGGGGCGGGGATGCGCACCACTCCGTAGACTCCTTCAGCGGAGGCGGCGTTGAAGATGTTTTCGATGCACAGCCAAATGGAGACGAAATAGTTGAGCGCGGAAAGGTTTTTTGGTTTCAGCAGGGGAAGATCCTGACGATACAAAGGTAGAATCAGGCAGCCGCAATTGTTGAGCATTGAAAACTGACGAGGTATTGCCTCAATATACATTTCACGCTGATCTGGGTCGGTGAGCCCCCAGCGGTTGACAATGGTTTCGGATCGTTTGCGGTTGACCGGTTTGATCACCTCAGAAATAAGTTGACTGCGTTGATCAAGGTCGTTAAGCAGTACAAAATGCCAATCACGCAGGTGATCATTGGTGGGGGCGGAGAAACCGGCTTCAATGAGCTTGCGCACGAGTAAAGCGTCAAGCATGCGCGGGGTTCCATTGTTTTGCTCAAAGTCGCGGATGGTTTGTCGGTTCTGGAAAGCTTGATAGATATCCATGGATTTATCCTTGTGAAAGCAAGAAATTATGTTCTATCCAATTATAGCGTACAAATCCATGTTGGAATAGGAGTGTATTTATTGAAAATTGGGGGATTGACTTTTTTAAATACTGCGTATAATTAAGACAAATAAGGTCTAATTTAGAAAAGGATAAAAAATGAAGAATATTGGGAAGGTTTTAGTCGCATCACTTTTAGTAGTTGGACTGTTTACCCTTAGTTTTAGCCTGGTTTTTGTAGTGGCTGCTCCCGCTTCAACAGAACTGGCTGACCCGGTAGTAAAACCGGCATTTAGCGGAGAACAATACACCTCCCTGGTGTTAGCCCCATTATATCTACCGGGTACATTCGAGAAGGATGGCCTTGTGTATCCCACAGGGTTTGGTCCCAGCCAGGGGCAGTTCAGTGACAGCGGAATCAAGGTCAGTGGTTTGAAGGCGGGCGAGACCGTCAGCCTCAGCTTTGACTACAAATTCTACAATTTCAAATGGACA
>PNNU01000249.1 GCA_013824385.1 Anaerolinea sp. | reverse complement strand
GAAACCTATATCCGTGCCCCAGTCACTGGTATTGCAGATGCCTCGTTTTGGCATGGACATTGTTCTGGCCCATCCACCCGAATTCAAACTGATGCCAGAGATCATGGACCAGGCTTACGAACAAGCTCGCAAATTCAACGTTGGTTTTGAAGTCACCGACGACATGGATGCAGCCTTCAAGGACGCTGATGTGGTTTATCCGAAGTCATGGGGCGCGCTCGTTCACACCTCTGATGCCGAAGAAGGCGCACGCATTATTAGCAAATACAAGAGCTGGATTACAGATGAACGCCGCATGGCTTTAGCCAAACCGGATGCCATCTTCATGCACCCGTTGCCTGCGGATCGCAATATTGAAGTTACAGATGCAGTAATCGACGGACCACAATCCGTTGTTTATGATGAAGCCGAAAACCGAATGCACGTACAAGAAGCGGTGATGGCTTTGACCATGAGCTAGACAAAATCAAAAAACTAAAAGGACTATCGATAATGAGTAAATTAGCAGTTGTTGCAATTGGTGGTAACTCCTTAATTCTGGATCCAAAGAAAGTCACCGTAGAAGACCAATATATTGCCGCGGCGGAAACTTCCAAGCACATCGCAGATATGATCGAAGCTGGCTGGGATGTTGCCATCGGTCATGGCAATGGCCCGCAGGTTGGCTTTATTTTGCGCCGGTCTGAGATTGCCGCCAAATACGAGGGTATGCATGAAGTTCCCCTCGAAGTTTGTGGTGCCGACAGCCAGGGTGCCATTGGATATGCCATCCAACAAACTTTGCAAAATGAACTCATTAATCGTGGAATCAAGAAACAGGTTGCCACGGTCGTGACCCAGGTGAAAGTCGACAAGAATGACAAAGCGTTCCAGAATCCGACCAAACCCATCGGTGGATTCATGGATGAAGCTGAAGCCAAAAAACGCCAGACTGAAATGGGTTGGAATGTCGTGGAAGACGCAGGACGTGGTTGGAGACGTGTTGTTGCTTCTCCTATCCCTGTTGAAGTTGTTGAAATTGAATCCGTCCACACGCTGCTCAAAAGCGGTACCTGTGTCATCACCGTTGGCGGCGGCGGCATCCCCGTGGTGGATAACGGCAAAGGCGGCTGCGTGGGTATCGCTGCTGTGATCGACAAGGACTTTGCCAGCAGCCTGTTGGCCAGTTTGATCAAAGCCGACCTCTTCATCATCTCCACCGCAGTTGAAAAAGTGGCCATCAATTATGGCAAGCCAAACGAAAAATGGCTGGATCACATGACCGTTGCCGAAGCAAAAGCTTATTTGGATGAAGGCATCCACTTTGCCAAGGGTTCCATGGCTCCCAAGATCCAGGCGATCATCAATTATTTCGAAAACGGCGGCAAAGAAGCCCTCATTACCAACCCCGAGAATATCGGTCGGGCGTTGAGAGGCGAAACTGGAACACGCATTACAAAATAACGACATTATTTTGAAGAGGGTTATACTTAATTGGTAACCCTCTTCTGGATAATTTAAGTTCAGGGCGATAAATTTTAATATAACTTGTCTAGAGGTTAAGATAAAATTGGAATAAGTGTTGTATGGACAACATGACTGGACCACCTACCCGAATACAACTAAACTCGTAAATGGATTGAAAGGAGGTGCAGTAGACGATTAATTGTTTGCTTGCAACCAAAGTAATCCCTTTTGTAAAGATAAGTTGTTTAACTATTCCAAGGAGGAGTATTCATGTTTTCTAAACGCATTTGGACCCTCGTAAGTTTGTTAGTGGTCATGGCTCTTGTGTTGGCTGCATGCGCCACACCAACTGCCGCGCCTACTGCAGTAGCAACCGAAGCACCTGTTGCTGCCACAGAAGCACCTGTCGTTGCTACTGAAGCACCTGCCGCCCCCTTTATCATTGGCATCTTGACCGTTGGACCAATTACTGACAATGGCTGGAGTACTGCCAATTACAATGGCGCACAGTATGTTCAATCCAAAATTGAAGGCTCTGAATTGATTTATGCAGAGAACGTCAATACTTCTGCAAACCCCAATACAACAGCTGCCCAATTTGCTGAGCAACTGCTCGAAAAAGGCGCCAATGTGATCATCTTCAACTCTGATGACATGAAAGACGGCGTTACCGAATTTACTGCCCTACATCCCGATGTACCTGTAATCTGGCTTACCGGTGATTTTGCCTGGGCAGATGGCAAACGCTATCAAGCTGACATGAAGAGCGAAAGTGATGTCTTTTCCAAGATGGAATACGGCAAAATGATGGCTGGCTGCGCTGCTGCTTTAACCACCAAAACCGGCAAAATTGGTTTCCTTGGTCCATTGATCAATGATGAAACCCGCCGCTTGGCCTCTGCTGCATATTTAGGCGCAGATTATTGCTGGTCGAATATCAGAAATGAAACCACACCTATTGATTTCAAGGTCACCTGGATCGGTATGTGGTTCAACATCCCTGGTGTAACACTTGATCCCACCCAGGTTGCCGATACCTTCTACACTGACGGTTATGACATCGTAATCTCTGGCATTGACTCAACTGAAGCAGTAACCGAAGCCAAGAAATTCCGCGATCAGGGTGAAGATGTCTACGCAATCCAGTATGATTATGAAAAAGCCTGCGATGTAGCTCCTGATGCCTGCCTGGGCGTTCCCTATTTCAATTGGGGTGTTAACCTGCTGCCAGTAATCCAATCTATAAAAGATGGCACATATACCCGCCAATTTGTTTGGTCAGATCCCGATTGGACAGACATCAACAATCCTGATACATCTCCTGTTGGATTCAAGAAGAGTGCTGGTCTTTCAGCCGAAAATGGTGCACTCCTTGACCAATTCATTGGCGAACTCGCTGGTGGATTGAATCTTTGGAAGGGTCCATTAAACTATCAGGACGGAACCGAATTCCTGGCCGATGGTGTTGAAGCCACCGATCAACAGATTTGGTACCTGCCTCAATTGCTCGAAGGAATGACCGGCGACTCTGTTGCCAAGTAATTGATCGTTCATAAAAGGGAAGGCATTCAAATGCCTTCCCTTTACTTTTTTGCTGATTGAGGTTCCATGGATGTCGAAGTTCGCAACATTCACAAAACATTTGGAAAAGTCCACGCAAACAATAACGTCTCGCTGATTGTAAAATCTGGCGAGGTTCAAGGCATTTTAGGTGAAAATGGGGCTGGAAAAAGCACCCTGATGAAGATACTTTCAGGTTTCATTTCTCTGGATTCAGGCAGCATTCTGCTGGATGGAAAAGAAGTGAATATTGCCTCTCCTGCAGATTCTGTAAAATTGGGAATTGGCATGCTGCATCAGGATCCTTTGGATTTCCCACCATTTAAAGTGTTGGATAATCTGATTCTTGGCAGCCGTGAGGGCATGATTCCGAACAGAAAAAAAGTTCGCCAGGAATTTCTAGAGATTCAAAAACAGTTTAATTTTTCCATTTCACCGGATGCTTTTATCGACAGCCTTTCAGTGGGTGAGAGGCAGCAATTAGAAATTATGCGTTTGTTATGGCTGGGTGCAGATGTATTAATTCTAGATGAACCGACCACAGGTATATCAGCCGCTCAAAAATTGCAGCTTTTTGCCATGGTTCGCAAATTGTCAGAACAGGGTAAAGCCATTCTTTTTGTCTCACATAAATTGGAAGAAGTCGAAGCTTTATGCACCCAGGTCGCAGTCTTCAGACAGGGTATGAATGTTGGGCAAATGCGCCCACCTTTCGATAACGACAAATTAGTCGAAATGATGTTTGGAAAAATATTAACGCGCAACGATAAAAAATGCTGTTCTCAAGAAAATGTCAATATCGAGGTCAGCGATCTTAAGATTGATGACGCTCGTTTACCAATTAAAAATGTAAATTTCTCCATCAAAAAAGGAGAGGTGATCGGCCTGGCTGGCATGGAGGGTTCAGGACAAGGTCAGCTGCTCAGGGCTTTGGCAGGTATTATCCGTCCGACTGGCGGACATATATGGTTGCATGAAGAAAATGGATCAAAAAAAGAGCTTATAGGCAAGCATTATTTTGAATTTAAAAACCAGGGTATTTCCTTTTTACCAGCCGACAGGTTGGATGAAGGCTTGATTGCAGGGCTTGATCTCAAGGAACACTTCATTCTGGCTGAAAAACAAAAGGGCTTTTTTGTGGATGCTAAAGCTGCATTGCAGTTAACAGAACAGCGCATTAAAGATTTCAATATTAAAGGTACAGCAGAGAATAAAGTTGAATCCCTCTCTGGAGGAAACCAGCAGCGGGCAGAACTGGCATTGCTCCGACAGCCGTTGAGGTTGCTCCTTTTGGACCATCCCACGCGTGGCTTGGATATTGAATCCACGCTTTATATTTGGAGTAAATTAAAACAACGTTGTACTGAAGGAGCAAGCATCTTCTTTGTTTCTTCCGACCTCGACGAGATTCTTCAATATAGCGATCGTATTTTGGTTTTCTTCGGCGGTAAGGTTTCAAAACCGCTTGATGCTGGCAGTGTTACAGTCGATCAATTAGGACAACTAATTGGCGGCAGGGGTTGGGAATAATTGAAAAAGGATCAACTCATGGAAAATGAAAAAGTAAAAACTCCCAACCAGAACTCATTTTTGTTCAAAATGCTCACCAATCGCGCCAGTTCGATGACATTGGCTGTGATTTTGGCATTAGTCGTCACCAGCCTGTTGGTGTGGGTCATGAAAGTGAATCCGATTAGTGTCTTCCAGACCATTCTCTCTGGTGCGTTTGGATCAACGAATAACGTTACACAAGTGATTCAAGCGTGGGTTCCATTAGTCCTGGCTTCGTTGGGGTTGATGTTTACTTTCACTGCCGGCCTTTGGAACATAGGCATGGAAGGCCAAATTGAAATGGGCGCCATTTTTGCCTATGGGGTCATCCGCATCTTTGAAGGCTCCGACGCTTCAAGCGTTTTAGTGATTAGCTTGTGCATCCTCGCCGGTATCATCGGTGGAGCCGTTTGGGCTTTGTTGGTTGGTATTTTGAAGAATTATGGCGGCGTCAATGAGATCTTTGGCGGTCTGGGATTCAACTTCATCGCGGACGCAATCATGTTATTCCTGGTTTACGGACCCTGGAAGCCGGAAGGTGTTGCCAACGGCTCAACAAAAATGCTTGAAGCCAGGTTTTGGCTGCCCCAGGTTGAAGGTACTTATTTGAGCTTATGGGCATTAGGCATTGCAATTGTTTGTATCATTGTGGTGACCGTAATTTTACAGGGAACCTATTTTGGTTTGAAATTGAAAGCGGTTGGCAAGAACAATAAATCATCTTTCCTGCTTGGAATTCCAACAAATCGATACATGCTTCTGGCCTTCGTTTTATGCGGTGTATTGGCTGGTTTGACCGGCGCCTTACAGGTGACCGGATTCAATCATGTTCTACGCAATAATATTTCTGGCGGCTATGGTTATATCGGTTTAATGGTCGGCATGTTGGCAAATATACAGCCACTGATAACCGCTCCTATTGCTTTTATTTTTATTGCCTTGAGCAAAGGCGCAGCAGGATTGGGGATTGATCTGAAACTTGACTCAAATCTTGCCGGTGTCATTCAAGGATCACTGGTGATCTTTGTGCTGATAATGGATGGTGTTCGTAAAGTACTGATCAAGAAAAACAAAGGAGTGCAAAA
>PNNU01000248.1 GCA_013824385.1 Anaerolinea sp. | reverse complement strand
GGATGGAAAGACGAGTGAGAATGTTACGAGAAGAATTCATTGCGCTGAGTGAGCAAGAAGGCCGAAATATTAGTGCATTATGTAAAGAATTTGGTATCAGTCGCAAGACTGGTTACAAATGGATCAAGCGATATCAAGAATGTGGAAACTTAGAAGACCAAAACAGAAAACCAAAAACGAGCCGTTCCAAAACGGACGAGAAGATCGAAAGACTTGTCTTCGACCTCCGTCAGGAACGGCCAGGTTGGGGGGCGCGAAAAATACAAGCATTTCTATGCCAAAAAGGTTATGAAATGCCTTGTATACGAACAGTAAACAACATTCTCAAAAGGAATGGGTTGATCTCACTAGCAGCATCATTAGCCAGAAAACCCTTTATGCGTTTTGAGAGAGAAAAATGCAATGAACTCTGGCAAGCAGATTTCAAGGGGGATATTCTGATGATTGATGGGGATAGATGTTATCCCCTGACTATTCTTGATGATCATTCACGATATGCATTACTGATTGAGCCAAGGCACGATCAAAGAGATGTCTTGCAAAGCTTTATTCCTATATTCCGACTTTATGGTCGCCCAGAAGCTATCTTGACCGATAATGGGCGAAATTTTGCCGGGCTCAAGAACGGATATACCCTTTTTGAAAGAGCTTTGATGGACCAGGATATCTTACCAATCCATGGACGTTTTTATCATCCACAGACTCAAGGCAAAATTGAGAGATTCCACCGCTCCATGGAAAACGAAGTACTCAAGTTACATCGACCAATTAACTTTGCAGACGCAACCGAAGTATTAGATCAATGGAAAGCTGTTTATAACTTTGAACGTCCACATGAAGCATTGGGAGATCGGTGTCCTGCCCAAGTATATACCCCCAGTCTACGCCAATATCTTGAAAATATTCCACCTTATGATTACGACTCGCAATATCACTTAATCAAAATCAACAATTGGGGATATCTACGTTTCGCTGATTTTCATATCTACATCAGCGAAACGTTTAGAGATACCCGGGTGCAACTCATTCCAAGCGAAGGAGATGATTCAGTTCTTGTGTGTTATCGAAACTTCACTATTGCCAAGATTGATGTTACCAGTGGAGATCTACTGAGTAGAAAGGCATACCGATTAAGAAGTCTGTATAATCAATAAAGTGTTACCTATGTGGTTGCACAACCTGTTACCCATGTTGCTGTATACATTGCAACGAACCCCTACCAAATTAATCCGCCGCGATCTCCGCAGTTGAGACGTCTTTTTGTGTACTATCCAGCGCCATGATCGAGGGAATGAACAGCGCTGCCAGGCCGATCAAGACGGTCAGGCTGCCGCCCACCCAGTACCAGACGCGAAGACCTAAGAATTCCGCCACGGGTGCCACTACCATCATGGAAAGGGGCATCATGGCTGAACACAGTGCTCCGGTTGTACCCATCACGCGGCCCTGCATTTCAGGCGCCACCTTGCTTTGCATGATCGCTTGCAGCGGACCGTTGGCAATCGGGTTCATGAATCCCAGAAGCACCATGCCGACAATCGCCATCCAGAAGGCGTTGGCCGGGGCGAGGCCGAAGATTAGCACACCCAGGCCAAGGCCGATGACACCTGTCAGGCTGGTGATGATTTTACTTTTGAAGCCTCCCCAGACCCCTAATAATAGACCGCCAATTACGACACCAATTCCCATACTCGATTCCAAGGCGCTGAGTTCCCATACCCCGGCATTGAAATGCTGAGTAACCATTAACGGCATAAGCGTTCCTGCTGGCGCCAGCAAAAAATTTAACATGGCCGCCAGAAAAGTGAGATAGAGCAGCCCCTTCCAGTTTTTCATATATTTGAAACCTTCAACCACATCCCGCAGCAGCACCTTGGGGGTAATCACGATACCTGCATCCGCGCGCACGGGCTGGGGAATGCGGATAAAGAGCAGGGGAGTGATGGCGATGATGGCTGTGACCACATCCACAGAAATGACCTGGTAGAACTTCAAAACGGACATCAGCAGCGCGCCAAGTGGAGGTGCGACTATGTTGAGGCTGCCGCGCAGCGCCTGGTTGATACCAGCTACCCGCGCGAGGTGTTTTTCGGGCACCATCAATGAAGTTGAGGCTTGCATCGCTGGCCAGTGGAAAACACTACCCAAAGCGCGCAGGAACATGACTACAAAAACATGCCAAACTTGTACAAGCCCCAACGCGAAGAGAACCGCAAGGCTTAAGGTGAAAAGGGCAATGAGTGTGTCAGCCGCGATCATCACGTAACGGCGATTGAGTCTATCCACAAGGGCGCCGGCAAAAGGTGAAAGCAGCACCTCGGGCAGCACCGCAACAAGGGTGGCCATGGCCAGGTAGGCTGCCGACCCTGTTTGCTGGGTGATCCACCAGATGAGGGCGAACTGCACCAGGCTGCTGCCTAAAAGAGAAAAGAGTTGTGCTGACCATATGGGGATGAACTTCTTCATCCAATTGGGTCCAATTTCGTAGGTTGTGTTTTCCATTTATCCTCACTTTGCAATATTAAACAGCACGCTTGGCGCAAGCCAGCGGTCTATTGTTTTCGTTCAATATACGTTTTAGGGGTTTATTCGATGTAGACTTCTACGTGTTCGCCGTCTTCATCATCATAAATATCCATGATTTGACCGGTTTCGCCTTTGGCAAGCGCTTCGGCCAGCTTGGCGGCATCCAGGCCTTCAACTTCAGGTGAAAAGCGCATGCCCATACGCACACCGGCATTGACCATGCCCAACGGCAGGCGTACGTTTACCCTGGTGCGGCCGGTATCTGTGTCGGTGACTCGCACTCTAAAGAATTTGCCGCCATCCCGCCCTGGAAACACGTTATTTACGGATTCTTCCTGAGCAGGCTTTTTGGCGCTGGCATCCAGAGCTTTTAACAATTCGGCTGCCATTTCAGGGGTGATCTTGCCTTCCTGAACCATCTTAAGTACTTTTAATCGCTCTTCGCTGGTGGCCATGATTAGTCTGCCTGCGCCGTTTTTGATTCAACATATTTCTCGCCTCGTAATCTGGCCTGGGCTTCGTCCCAGGTGATGGTGCCTTGATCTAGGTCTTCGAGGATGGCGCGCCGTTCTTCAGCAGAAAGCTGGGCGGGGGTTTCTTCCTTGCCGGGTTCATAGCCGAGCGCCCGTACGATTTCAACCAAACGGCTGCGTAGGGTGGGATAGGATAATTTCATCTCATCTTCCATGCGGTTTAGCTTTCCCTCACAGCGGACGAAGGTGAGCAGGAATTGCATTTGTTCAGCGCTGAGATGTCCAAAAGGAGTGTGTTCGGCGACGAAATGGCCTTCTATGGTCGTGTTGCAATTAACGCAGTACAAGCGTGTGACCACCAGGTCTTCATCACATACCGGACATTTACTCAGAGATTTGTTTACCATGCGTGCCTCGTTTTTCTAATAATAGGTTTCTTGTTTGTTTAATTTTACTTGTGAATGCCTAATAGCGTTTCCGGTTTTGATCAATTGATCTGCCAGCGCCAGCAATAATCTGGATAGTGTCTTTGGAGAAGTATAAGGGATATTAATCAAAACATCCTTAAATTCCGAGGGTAAACCGGGTATGTCCAGCCTGTATTTAGATTTTCGGTAATTCAGTTCATAGATCATTTTGTACATATGATTCCTCATTTCAGAAAACCAATCCAGCGTTAAGCCTTCCGAAATAATAATATCACGAAAATTAAAAAAGTCAATATGATATTTGAAATAATTAAAGAAATTTGTTAAAATTATTAATTATATTTATTAGTTATGTTTATTCTTCAGTAAATGCAGGTTTTCTTTCCCCTTTAAGGAACCAGTTGCCTTTGCGGTCATCACAATCTTCAGGCGCGCGGTCATAATAAAGCTCAAAATATTGATTCGAGTCGGTTTTTACACGGAAACAATAACGCCCCACTCCCCAAGACCCCTTGATGCGGGCTGAAGCCAGGTGTGTGGGTTTCATATTGCGGCCATTTCTTCCGCGGCGTTCAAAATCCACCCATTCCTCAAGCACTTCTGTAATCAAATAACTGACTCCGCGCCAGATGAACCCCTGCGGACAGTCCGGGCTCTTTTCATAGGTGGGAGGCACCTTGAAGATGACTTCTATCGGGTCATCATAAAAATGGAGAGGGAGGGTTTCCATATGATAATAATACACGGTTTTGAAAGTGACAGATATGGCAAGGTATTAATTACTGCATAGGTGTTGGCGTAAGTGTAATTTGTTTTAATTCTTCTGAGGACCAATCATAATAATATTCAACAATATCTGCATAATTCACTGAATCTTGGCTTAGTATTTCCATTTTTTGATTATCGCTTGAGTAAATTACAAAGAAACGATCCTTTTCTTCGAATATTGTCTGTAAAATACGATTATTCATTGAAAAGAACTGTATTGCGGATTTATCTACTAGGGTTCCATCATTCGTGGTTTGGCAGGTTGCAAATGCTAATTTGGAACTGTCAGGAGACCAAGTCAAGTTACCAAAATCAGATTCAACGTTAATTTCTATTCTTTTTCCCGTTTGCAAATCAAGAATGAAAAGTTTGTCGATCCCATATGCTAACCACCGTCCATCAGGTGAAAAAGAGAGGTAATAAAAATTTGCTTTTGTTGTTAATGGCAATATTGTTTTAATATTCCTATTATTCAGGTTAATTCGAAAAAGACCAAGGTCACCCATACCGTAAAAACATATTCCACCTCCATCTGCATGAACATGAGAAACAAAATAGAGATATTCCTCGTTCTTGGTCCATTGAATTGGAATCAACCTTCCAAAAGGAGTAGATCCATCATTAGTTAATCCATGTGGAATGTAATCTGAAAAAGGTAGAATCCATCGTATTCCTGATTTATTAAGAATTTCTAGTGATTGATTATTGGCAGGACCGCATTCGATCGCCAGCCAGTTTTTACCATTTGAAAACAACTTGTTTCCAGGATCTATACATTGATAAGGAAAATTATCCATCTCGGCTTGAAGCAGATCATCCGCTTGTTGGGTCTGCATGGCTTGGATATCTGCTGTCCCGGTTGGTGGGATAGCGGTTGCAGTTTTTGTAGGTTGTCTTGTATTAGTGGCTGTTTCAATACTTGGCGTTAAAGTCGGACCTGCAGGTTCAACAGCCACGGTATTTTTCAGAACTTGGCAGGCTGATAAGACCAGAACAATAATTATTATCCCCGTGATCAGTTTCTTATTCATACTTTTCCCCTACCTTAAGTTCAAATATACCTTGATAGTTATCATTTTAAAAACTATGCTAGTGTTATTGTATAACAAAAAAAATGCGGGCTAAGCCGCACTCCAAAATCTCTCAATATTTATATATTTAATCCACCCAGTCGTCCGGTTCGACGTGGACGTATGCCCGATCAACGTCAGGGAACTCTTCAAGTCTCCGAATCACCAGGTCAGTAATATCATGCACTTCGATCAATGTTTTGCTGCCTTCCACGTTGATATGCAGGTCAAGCATCAAACGTGGACCGACGTAGTCGGTCATGATGTGATGTACACGCAGCACCCCGGGGATCTCTTCAGCGGCGGCAATAAATATCTTCACATCCTCGGGGTCGGCGCTCTTGCCGGTGAGAAATCCGAGGTTCTCTTTGCCTGCTAAAAAGGCTTGTCTGAAGATCCATAAAG
>PNNU01000247.1 GCA_013824385.1 Anaerolinea sp. | reverse complement strand
TGCTTGGAACCGTAACTTTATGGCTCATTGTTGAGTTGCTGAAATTGATAGTACATCGTTCACGTCCTTTTGTCCGCCTAACGCAAACCCGCATCGTTGGAGGCAGAGCCATTGGAAGATCATTTCCCAGTGGGCATACCAGTCAAGTTTTTTTTACTGCCGTGTTGATTGTACAAGGCTTCCAGATTCCACTTTTTGCAGCCTTAGGGTTATTCGTTATGGCTTTTTTGGTAGGGATAACACGAATTTATGTTGGTGCACATTACCCGCGAGATATCATGGCCGGAGCGATTCTTGGAAGTGCGTGGGGGGTTTTATGGGGGTTGGTTGATCACTTCTTTTTCATTGGTTTATCTTAACCCTTCGATCGAATACTGATTATCCGTTTGTGAAATAACCTGTATAGGTTTTTTATAGACCGTATTAGGGACAAAAACAGCCTCTTTTTTATATGATTTATTAATGAGTCATAAAATGGGCAAACCCGGTAAATAGAGGCGTTAATTGGCAAAGAATCTTGTACCTAAAGTACTCAACCCTGAAGTTGTCGGACCGGTAAGTATAAGTTCCTTGCAGCATCAAGAAACCTTGAAAATCACTGGTGCTTTGCAAAACGCTATATTTAATAGCGCTAATTTTTCGAGTATCGCGACAGACGCAAAAGGAATCATCCAAATATTCAATGTCGGTGCAGAAAAAATGCTCGGTTACGATGCGGTTGATGTCGTCAACAAAAAAACCCCGGCAGATATCTCTGATCCCCAGGAAATAATAATTCGTGCTAAAACGTTGAGCGTAGAACTTTCCACACCCATCACACCAGGTTTTGAAGCCCTGGTTTTTAAAGCTTCGCGTGGTATTGAAGATATTTACGAACTAACGTATTTTCGAAAAGATGGCAGCCGGTTTCCAGCGATTGTATCAGTTACCGCATTACGTGACGCCACCGGGGATATCATTGGTTATCTGTTGATTGGTACTGATAACACTGCCAGAAAAGAAGCGGAAGAGGCACTACTCAAAGCTGGAGCTTTACAAAATGCTATCTTTAATAGTGCAAATTTTTCAAGCATTGCGACTGATGCAAAAGGAATCATCCAAATATTCAATGTCGGGGCAGAAAGAATGTTGGGATACAAGGCTGATGAAGTCGTCAACAATAAGACCCCGGCAGATATATCGGATCCCCAAGAAATAATCACTCGCGCAAAAACCTTAAGTAAGGAGTTATCAACCCCTATCAAGCCGGGTTTTGAAGCATTGGTTTTCAAAGCTTCACGAGAAATTGAAGATATTTACGAATTGACATACATCCGCAAAGATGGCAGCCGCTTTCCAGCCATGGTATCGGTTACTGCCCTGCGTGATAACCAGGATGCGATCATCGGTTATTTGTTGATTGGAACTGACAACACTGCACGAAAACAGGCCGAAGAAGCATTGCTTAAAGCTGGAGCGTTACAGAATGCCATTTTTAACAGTGCCAACTTTTCAAGCATCGCCACGGATGAAAAAGGAGTGATCCAAATTTTTAACGTGGGAGCAGAGCGTATGTTGGGATATTCAGCGGCTGAAGTGATGAATAAAATTACTCCAGCAGATATTTCAGATCCGCAAGAAGTAATTGCGCGCGCAAAATCATTGAGCGTCGAACTTTCCACTCCTATCACACCAGGATTTGAAGCACTGGTTTTTAAGGCATCGCGCGGAATAGAAGATATTTACGAATTAACCTATATTCGTAAGGATCGCAGTCGCTTCCCTGCCATAGTGTCAGTTACAGCCTTGAGAGATTCTCAAGGAGAGATTATTGGATATCTACTGATCGGTACTGATAACACGGCACGCAAACAAATCGAAGAAGAACAAAAATTACTCAGCCAACGTTTACGTGACCAACAATTTTATACACGATCATTATTTGAATCCAACAGTGATGCTCTCATGACTACAGATCCATATGGCATCATCACTGATGTAAACAAGCAAATGGAAGCCCTAACCGGATGCACCCGAGATGAGTTAATTGGCGCTCCATTTAAAAATTACTTCACAGATCCAGACCGTGCAGAAATGAGTGTCAAACAAGTCTTAAGTGAAAAGAAAATTACAAATTTCGAACTCACTGCGCGAGCAAGGGACGGTAAAGAGACTATCGTTTCTTATAACGCCACCACTTTTTATGATCGAGACCGAAAACTGCAAGGCATGTTTGCTGCCGCGCGTGATGTGACCGAACGACATCGTCTGGATCATGTTTTGCTCGAGAAGAATTCTGAATTGGAAGTCGCCAAATCAAATGCCGATAAAGCCAATCAGGCTAAATCAGAATTTCTATCAAGCATGAGCCATGAATTGCGCAGCCCATTGAATGCGATCCTGGGATTTGCGCAATTATTAGAAACAGATACTCAACCCCTTTCACCTGTACAAAACCAAAACGTCGCTCAGATCCTTCAAGCAGGATGGCACCTTTTGAAATTGATTGATGAAATTCTGGACCTCACAAAAGTTGAATCCGGGCAAGTGCCCCTTTCACCAGAACCTGTTTCTCTGGAAGAGGTTTTTTCAGAATGCCAAAGCCTGGTTGAATCGCAAGCCCGACAATCTGGTATAAAGCTGATCTTTTCTCATCTTGAAAATCCACTTTTTATTCGGGCGGATCGAATTCGTGTGATACAGATCATTACCAATTTGCTCTCGAATGGGATTAAATATAACAAACGCCAGGGAACAGTGGAAGTGAGTTGCTTAAAACAAAACTCAGGAAGAACCCGTATCAGTGTTCGTGACACCGGTTCTGGATTGAATCCCGAACAAATTTCACAATTGTTTCAAGCCTTTAATCGACTCGGACAAGAAAGCGGTGGGGTCGAAGGTACGGGAATTGGATTAGTGGTGGCAAAACGCCTGGTTGAACTGATGGGCGGCGAAATCGGAGTTGAGAGTGTGGTGGGAGTGGGCAGCGTATTTTGGTTTGAATTGATTTCGGTAAATGAACCACATTTCTCAAACGAATTGCTTGAAGTGGACGACAAAGTCCAGTCTGCCCTTCCACGGAAAAACGGATTCCACACGTTGTTATATGTTGAAGACAACCCCGCTAATCTCACACTAGTTGAGCAAATAATCTCACGATATCCTGACTTGAAACTGATTACTGCAATAACAGGCAAATCAGGTGTGGAAACAGCCAAAAGTGCGCAACCTGATGTCATTCTGATGGATATCAATTTACCTGATTTCAACGGATTTGAAGCTTTAAAAAGGCTTCATCTTGATCCAACAACTTCACATATTCCAATTATGGCGCTCAGTGCCAGTGCGATGCCGAGAGATATCAAAAAGGGACTAGAAGCTGGATTCTTTAGATATATTACCAAACCTATTAAAGTAAATGAGTTTATTGCATCTCTTGACCTTGCTTTGGAATTTGCGGATCACAGGATTGAGAATAAAAAATAATAGTTGAAAGAAATAATATGCTAAATTCGACAGATATTCTATCCGGAAAAATCCTGATTGTTGACGATCAGCCAGTCAATATTCTTTTACTTGAGCAAATGTTGAACAATGCAGGATACACCGCAATTTCATCCACGACAAATCCTAACGATGTTGGCGAATTACATAGCCTGAACCATTATGATTTAATCCTTCTCGATCTTCAGATGCCCAGTATGGATGGGTTTGAAGTCATGGAAAAGTTAAAAGAAATTGAACCAGACGGATACCAACCTGTATTGGTAATCACTGCGCAACCCAATCATAAATTGCATGCATTGCAGGCCGGCGCCAAGGATTTTCTTAGCAAGCCCTTTGACCTTAGCGAAGTATTGGCACGCGTTCACAATTTGTTGGAAGTTCGTCTATTGCACAAGAAACTGAAAGAGTACAACCTCCAACTGGAACAGAAAGTTCAAGAACGGACTTCCGAACTGCAGGAAAGCAACCTGGAAACACTGTATACCTTGACGCGTGCTGTGGAATTCAAGGACGAAGATATCGGCACACATGTGCAACGGATCAGCGAATGTACACGCGAACTTGCAGTTTTACTTCATCAAAATGATGATTTTGCAGATTTGATTTTCATTTCGAGCCCTTTACATGATGTTGGAAAGATCGGCGTTCCTGACCACATTTTGCTCAAACCAGGAGCCTTAGACTCGGAAGAATGGGGGATCATGAAGGGTCATACCACCATGGGAGCAAAGATCCTGGGAAATCGAACTTCTCCGTTTTTAAAGATGGGGGCGGAAATTGCTCTTAACCATCATGAACGTTGGGATGGCGGAGGTTATCCACGTGGATTAAAAGGCGATCAGATTCCACGCTCTGCGCGTATCATGCATATTTGCGATATATACGATGCACTACGCAGTAAACGTCCGTATAAGCCAGCATTAAGTCACTTAGAGGTATTGGATATCATCGTGAATGGGGACGGCCGTACACAGCCAGATCATTTTGATCCCATAATACTTCATACATTCAAACAACACCATCTCGCCTTCCGTGACATATTTGATGAATATGGTGTTGTCGACTAATGACGAAGAAACTGCAACAGCGATCCATCCAATAATTGTGGGTAGGCTTTTCACTTCTAGCTAATGGGCAGGAATATGAAAACATTAAAAGAAAGATCCTTAAGAGATTCAGAATTACGCTACCGCCGCTTATTTGAAGCTGCACAAGATGGGATACTTATTTTGAATGCAAAAACCGGGGCAATAACTGATGTAAACCCTTTCCTGGAAAAACTATTGGGATATTCGGAAGACGAGTTCATCTCAAAGAAATTATGGGAAGTTGGCGCGTTTAAGGATATCAAGGCAAGCAAAAATGCTTTTCTTGCATTACAGAAAGATGAATATATTCGATACAAAGATTTACCCTTACGGGCTAAAAACGGACAATTAATCCAGGTGGAATTTGTTAGCAATGTGTATAGCGAAGGACATGAAAAAGTTATCCAATGCAACATTCGCGATATCACTGACCGCGTACATGATAAAGAACTATTACTTAAGAATGAAGCCATCTTAAGAGAACAATCCGTTCGTGATCAGCTTACTGGTCTATTTAACCGTCGATATTTGGAAGAGACAATCCCCCGAGAGTTAAAACGTGCTGGACGAAAGAGTTATTCCCTGGGAATATTGATGATTGACATTGACCATTTTAAAAAATATAACGATTACTTTGGTCACGCAGCTGGCGACATTGTCTTACGTGAATTTGGACACTTACTGTCACGGAATATTCGTGAAGAAGATATTGCTTGCCGTTATGGAGGGGATGAGTTTATTGTTGTCATGCCTGACACTTCAATTGAAGTCACTACAAAACGGGCTGAACAAATTCTATCGTTGGCCAGCCAAATTGAATTGCAATTTGAAGGACGATTACTCAGTGTTATCTCCATTTCAGTTGGCATCGCGTTCTATCCAGAACACGGTTCATCAAAAGCGTCAATTTTAAACGCTGCGGATATGGCTCTTTTCCGTGCGAAAAGCGAAGGCCGAGCTCGGATAGTTCTCTCTAATCATTTCATTTAATATTTAATACAATTTTCAAACTTTAGATTCTTTCATGAGATTGTTCGGGTGGATATAACTCGACTAAATCTAATTTAATACTGACCTGTTTTTGGGGATATATTTCAGGGTGTTACTTATTCATTTGATAGGAATT
>PNNU01000246.1 GCA_013824385.1 Anaerolinea sp. | reverse complement strand
CCCTTGCCGAGTTCACAGAAGACACCTTTTTCAACCGATTTAAAGTAATCCCAACCCTCTTTGCGAGACTGCTCAGCAATGGCGGGTTCACAATCCTTGAAGTGCATGTGCCAAACACGTTTGGCATTGGCCTGCAGGAATTTCACCGGGTCGCCGCCGGCAAATTGGTAATGACCGGTATCCAGGCAGATACCCACGAGAGAAGGATCGGTGAGGGCGAGCAGCTTGTCAATTTCTGCAGGCGTTTCTACATAACCGCCGCAGTGGTGATGGAAAACCAGGCGCATGCCGGTTTCGCTTTTCACTGCTTTTGCGATACGTTCAACACCCTTGGCAAATGTCTTCCATTCGGCTTCACTCAATCCCATCTCGGGGGTCACGCGTCCGGCATTTTGTGTTCGTTCAGGGATACTGCCGTTGTTGTCGGCGAGCACGATAACCGGGGATGACCCTTCAACTGCAGATAATAGTCGGGCAACCTTGAGAGCTGCTTCTTCGCCTTTTTGATGTGTGGTTTCATCATTGAGCGCCACGGGGACGAATGCGCCCAGCATGGTTAATGAGCGTTTTGCCAGTTCCTTCTTCAGAACGTCAGGATCAGTAGGCATGAATCCCCAATCACCCAACTCAGTGCCTTCATATCCGGTCTTCTGCATTTCATCCAACACTACATCAAAAGTGGCTGGCTTTCCTTGCAGGTCAAACTCAAGAGCTCCCCAGGAGCATGGTGCATTTGCTATTTTGATCATTATTCTCTCCCTTAATAAAATGAGTTCTATTTGGTAATTTCACTGATCAACACTGGACGTTGTTCATCCAGTGAAAGGGTGGCTGCGATACCGGCCACGGTCGCCGCGCGGGCATCCGCGCCCGTAGGGCTTGGGTCGGTATTGTTGAGGATGCTCTTCACAAATGCGCGAACCTCCTCGGCATAAGCCAATCCGAAACGCTCCATGAAAAATGGAACCACATCATGGGTAACACCCTGCCTGTTGAGAATCAGCATGGGGGTCTGCTGTAGGTATCCTATCCACAGACTGCCTTCGGTACCCAACACTTCTGTGCGGATGTCATAGCCGTAAACTGCATTGCGGCTGATATCTATATTTCCAACAGCCTCGTTGGCAAAGCGCAGGTTGATGACCACGTTATCAATATCACCCACACCCTTCAGTTCTGGAAAAGCAAGACAGGTTCCTTCGCTATAGACTCGCGTGATCTCACTTCCCATCAACCAGCGTGCCATATCGAAATCATGTACACCCATATCAACAATCATGCCTCCACTATTTTCGCGTTTGGCGAATTCCAGACTGGTTCGGTATGGGTCGCGACTGATCGCTTTGAACATAACTGGTGTTCCAATTTGACCTTCAAGTATCTTTTGTTTTGCAGCCATGTAAGGTGCATCAAAACGGCGCATAAATCCCATCTGCAGCTTAACACCTGCTTTTTTTACTGCCGCAATTGCCATGTCACAAGCATCCAGTTCTTGAGAAAGCGGTTTTTCACTAAAGATGTTTTTACCCGCCGCTGCCGCAGCCGCAATAACCTCGGCATGAGTACCTGTGGGAGTGGTAATTACGACAGCATCAATATCTTTTGAATCCAATAGCTGGCGGTAATCTTGATACGATTTCTTTATGCCGAAGCGGTTGGTGACTTCTGCGAGTGTGTTCTCGTTGGAATCAGCCACTGCCACCAGATCCACTTCCGAGACGGTAAAAGCCAGTGTATTGGCAAACACCTTCCCCATTCTTCCTGCGCCGATCAATCCGATACGAATGCTCATGGTTCATCTCCTCTGATCAAGTGTGTGATTTATAGAAAGAATTTTTCTTTCTTTCGATTCTCTTCGTATGCTTTTCTGGCCTTTTCTACTGAAGGCATCGTTGATGTTTCTGCAATGGCCACATCCCACCAGGATTCGTAACCCGGAACCTTCTCTTCGCGATCTGTATTGATCACAATCACGGTTGTGGTTGTCTCTACTTTCGCCTTCTTTAATGCCTCTTTAAAGGAAGCAATTGAGTTGGGGGTGTAGACTACAGCCCCCAGGCTGGCGGCATTGGCTGCATAATCGATTACCAGACGCTCTCCAGTCAACTGATCAGTTTTTATGTCACGGTAATTAAGTCTTGTGCCGAATCCGCTGCTGCCAATTGAACTGGATAAAGCCCCAATCGAACCAAAACCGTGGTTATCCACCACAATTATGGTAAGTTTGATCCCCTCCTGAACTGCGGTGACTATTTCGGTTGGATTCATCAGATAAGTGCCATCGCCGACCCAGACAAAAACTTCCCGGCTGGGATCAGCCATTTTTACACCGATGCCGGCAGGAATTTCATACGCCATACAGGAATAGCCATATTCCATATGATAGGAATTTGGCGTAAGCGCGCGCCAAAGTTTATGCAAGTCACCGGGTTGGCTGCCTGCCGCCGAGAGGATTACATCCCTGGGTTCTGCGGCTTCCCAGATGGCGCCGATGACTTCACTCTGCGCAGGCACAGGCAAATGATTCAAATTGAACAAGCGATCAGTTTCTTTTTCCCAAGCTTCTTTTAAGGAAGCGACCTCAACGGTATAAGAATCCTCAACCTTGTATGATTTCAAAGCCTTGGTTAACTCCTCGATTGTCACTTTGGCATCTGCTGTGATGGGGATGCCGCTGTGTTTGTAGGCGTCCATTTCAAAAAGATTTATGTTGATAAATTTCACATCCGGGTTTTGGAAGGCGGTCTTGGACGAGGTGGTGAAATCGGAATAACGTGTACCGATGCCAATCACCAGATCGGCATCGTGGGCCATACGATTGGCTGCCAAAGTGCCGGTCGCTCCGACTGCGCCTAGACTACAGACATGGTTGTAAGCCAAAGAGCCTTTTCCGGCTTGGGTTTCGCAAACAGGAATTCCAGTCTGAAGTGCAAACTTATCAAGGGTCTTGCAGGCGTCGCTAAACAACACGCCGCCGCCCGCCACAATGAGCGGACGTTTGGATGCCTTGATCATATTAATGGCATCCTCCAGGCGGCTGCGGTCAGCCATGGGACGGTGGATGCGCCAAACGCGTTTGGTAAAGAATTGTTCGGGGTAATCGTAAGCTTCTGCCTGTACATCTTGCGGTAATGAGAGTGTGACAGCGCCTGTATCCGTAGGGGAGGTCAACACACGCATGGCTTCTGGCAGAGATGTGATTAGTTGATCAGGCCGGTTGATGCGGTCCCAATAGCGTGAGACAGGTTTGAAGCAATCGTTGACGCTGATATCCTGCGTATTTGGCGACTCCAACTGCTGCAATACAGGGGCAACATTCCGGCGGGCAAAAATATCGCCAGGTAAAAGTAATACTGGCAGACGGTTGATTGTGGCCAGGGCGGCGCCAGTGACCATATTAGTCGCCCCCGGTCCAATGGAAGAAGTGCAGGCAAAGGTTTGCATGCGATTCTTCATTTTGGTAAAACCGCTGGCGATGTGAACGCCAGCCTGTTCATTTCTCACCATAATGTAGCGAAAATCGGGATTTTCTTGCAAAGCCTGCCCGATGCCGGCAACATTGCCGTGGCCGAAAATGCCAAGCACACCTGCGAAAAATGGGGTTTGTTTTCCATCACGCTCGACGTATTGATTCTTTAAAAAGCGGATGAGGGCTTGCGCCATAGTTAATCGAATCGTGGTCATGCAATTCTCCTGTTTCTCTAGGCAGGTTTTACATCAGGGTTGGGCAGCATAAACTCGCGAACCAAACCTTGAACTTCATGATAGGATGACATAAATCCGCGCAAAGTTCTCACGGTCGCACCGTAGGTATCAAATTGATCCCATGTCATGCCATCCACCTCATAGGCCATTCTAAAATCAGGAATTTTGGCAAGCATTTCGGATAGTATTTTGGCATCTACGGGGTCAGCCATGCGTTCCTTCACCTCAATATCGCTGGCATTGATCTTTAGCTGCCATTCATACGGAATAGTCAGAATGATATCGCCGCCAATAAATTCAGACCAGTGACCCAACTGACGATACGCCGCAGCCAAAAGACGGGTGCGATATTTACGCTCCAGAAATACAGAGTATGCCTTTTTCATACAAGCAATACCCGCCCAATCCAGATAAGCCGGGTCAATCTCAATGCCATCCCGTTTGCAAACTACCTTCATCCAATCATCCGTTCGTCCAACCATAATGGTGCATACCGGAGACATTTCACTAACGGGTTTACCTTCTGCAATCCGGCGATTGAGACCGCGCTCCACCGCTTCAGCAACCGCGACAGCTTGTGGAACAGTGAAACAAACAGTGGCATTAATGGACGCACCTTGCCAGGTAGCCTCTTCAACAGCCTTAATCCCCGCTTTGGTGACCGGCACTTTTATCTGCATATTTGGAGCAAGCGTGTTAAAGTGAAAAGCATGTTCAGTAATCGCTTTGGCATTCCGGTAGAAGGTCGGGTTGGTCTGTATGGAAAGGCGGCCCTTCTTGCCTTTCTCTCGGTCGAAGATGGGTTTCAATAATTCTGCTCCACGAACTGCCATCTCTTCGATTAACTTCCATGTGACTTCAGATTCTGACCATGTGGCATTTTCGCGAATCAATTCATGAATCCGGTCCTGCCAGAGAGCCATTTCTTTTTTCAACACGTTCACCACAATGGTTGGATTAGTGGTCGCACCTACTGCACCGTTATCAATCGCATAAGTCAGTTCTTCGATTGAACATGAATCATTCCAATAATCAGTAAGAGTGGTGGATACGGTTTGGTGAAGCTTGCTTTTATACTCGGTCATCTTATGCTCCTTGGATCACTTATTCATTTTTAACGATACTAAGGGAAGGCGTTTATCCATTTCCGTCCACGTTTCTTTGACCCATGAATAGGTTGGATCATCACTGCTGGCGAGGGATTGATCAGAACCAGCCAGGATGTTTAGGTAATAGACGTTGTAACCTGGTGCAGCCACCACGGGATGATATCCCTCAGGTGAGAGAACAGCCTGGCTGTCACTCACAAGAAATAATTCATCCAGAGTGCGATCATCCGTGTAAATCCGCTGATAAGCGTATCCTTCAGGTTTATCGATCTTGTAGAAATAGATTTCTTCCAGATCCGCCTCAATCAGATTACCTTTGTTGTCGAGCTTTCGCTCGTCATGTTTGTGTGGTGGGTAAGAACTCCAATTGCCGGAGGGTGTGTAGACTTCCACGACGACCAACCGGTCACACGGAAAACCCGCCGGAAGCATCTTATTGATCTGGCGTGAGACGTTATCGCCGCCTCGCAGCTCAACGATGACATCTTCAGGTTTTACTAAAACAGCCGGGTAATCCTTTTCCGTTTTTGCCCATCCGCAGGCGAAATCAAGTGATTCGCTAACTGCTTTTACGGTAAAAGTTGTATGCCGGGGTAGATAAAGCGTGGTCGGCATCCCATGAAAAACATCCTCGCGTGAACCGATGCTCTCCCAATTCCCTGCCGAGGAAGTAACATCACATGTTCCGCCAAGGATGGTAAGCGCCAACTCGTAATCAGAAGTATCAAAAGACCAGGATTGCTCCCTTTTTAATTTGATTGCTGCAAAATGCAGATGCTCCCATTGCGCGCTTTCAGGGGTAATGGTGATATAAAACGGATGTAAAAAATCCGGTTTTACAAGAAGATGAGAATTTGTTGATGACATCAAGAACTCCTCTTTTCTGGTGCGGAG
>PNNU01000245.1 GCA_013824385.1 Anaerolinea sp. | reverse complement strand
GAAAAAACAGCTATATCTCCAAAAATTTCGACAGGGCGAAGAAATAGCAAGCCTTGTTCACGGCCTTCATGAGTCATACGAGTCGCCTTTACCCAACCCTTTTCCAGAATGTAAACATACTCTGCTGGCTCGCCCTCTAGATAAATAACTTGTCCTGCTTTATATTGACGAGGTATGGCAACATCGATTATTGCATTCTGAGCTTCAATGGGTAAAGCCTTAAAATGCTCGATTTTTGATAAAGTAAGTTTAAGGCCTTCAAGAAAACTACCGGGAAGCGTGGATTGGATTGTCAAAATGGCAGGCTCCTAAGAGTGCAAGTAATATTAGTTTATCTCTCTGTTTAGAGCTTAATCGCAGATTCTATAAAATCTCTATTCTACTTATTGATATGAATTATACAAAATTATTTTTATCAAAAAAGATGCTGAATTGGACACTTAAAAAGATATCGGGGTTTTCATTTTTTACTGAAGAAAACCCCGACAAATCTTTAGTCTTTCTTGAGATGATTATTCCTTTTCAGGAACGGAGACGGTTTTGGAAAGCCGCTTTTCCGGCAGGATCAAAGAAAAGACATTTTTCAATCCCAGTGTGCTTACCAGATTGATCAAGAAAATTACAAAACCAATACTGAGGATTGTGCCGCCGATTATGGCAGCTAATGTGAATGGAGTAAACTCTCCTCCGGTATATAGTGTTCTCCGAAGCATGCCTTTTGAACCAGCCCAACCCATTGCATAAGCCATGGATACCGAACCGATCAACCATAACCAGAGATGCCAATCAACCAATTTCTTATATTTAAATTCCAAATTGGTGAGCATAGGAACAAGCGTGTAGATTACAGCAAACAACATTGTCCCCACACCAGTAAGCAAGAAGGTATGGGCATGAAGGGCAACCACCCATTGCGTGTTGTGGAAGATCATGTTTAACCCTACATTTGCTTGAATGAGACCAGCAATACCACCCATTACAAAGCCAAACATAGAACCTAACACAAACTTGAGAGGAGCAGACATCTTCACCGGGCGGGCTTTCCAGATCGTCATCAAAGAGACAAATATAGTCAACCCCATGGTGAAGTATTCTCCCCACGTGATCAATTGACCAGAGAGTATTTTCATCCACATTGGCTGCGAGGTGTCGCCCAAAAGGTGATGACTCCAAACACCCATTGATACCAGCAGGTCTACCATGATGACGGTTTTAACTACATTTGCTCCAAAGAGTGGCCGCCCAGTTAACAGCGGAACAAGCAGATACCATACGCCTGCAGTGTAAATGAGCGCATTTCCATCGGCCACCATATCCAGACCCCACCAGTAGACATTTTTGAAGAGCAATGCATCCACTGCCAGGGGATTTAGCGGGTTGCCAAAAAGGGCAAAAAGTCCATAAACGAGGATGAGCACTCCTGCCGTTAAAAGCACTATCGCGTTAATGACAGTATCAATGGATCCGCGGGCAACCGCAACGATAAAAACTGGCATACCGTTGTAATCTAGATTGACAGCGTTTTTATCTTCCTTGCCGAAGAGCTTCATCAATCGTGGGATGCCGAAAGCTGCCCGCAGGAACTGTCCAAGTGTGTAAGAGCCTGAATTATCTTTGCTCAGAACAGTTTTGAATATATTAAATGAAAAGAGCAGGATGTTGACCATAATGGCGGCTGCCCCCAGCATGAAGAAAATACTGCCCAACAAGGGAACACGGTCAAAAGCCACCGGCAACGGCCAATACAATGTGTACATGGCGTTAAATAAACCAAAAAATCCTGCTGCCCAACAAGTCATTACCCCTATGATCTGCAACCAAAAATTTGCGATCACTAACTTCGGATGTTTGACAGGTTTCTTAATCAGGAAGGGAACTAGAAAGTAGAAAGCGCCAAAGATAGCCATATAAACAAAACCGTAAATCCCAACAATGGGATGGGCGGTTAACATGGCATAATATAGTTCTGCGGTGGTTGGTTCAACTTCTCCGGGGCGGATCGTATTGAGAAGCGTTTCTATTCCATGTAAAGAATCAATATCGTATTGCTGCGACCGCATGAGCATGCCTTCGAATCCTGATAATGCCAGGAAGAGGAGAGCCACCACTGCGAAACGCAACGTCCATTTTTCCATCCAACCAAGTTTAGCCATGGGTCATCCTCCTATTTCACTTCAAGCGCATCTCGGACTACCATGTCAGAATGCTTGGGTCCGGAATATTCTGTTGAACGCACATCATACATACCTGTTTCATCAAACTTCCAAATGATCGTATTGGTTCTACCTGGCAGCACTTGCATTTGAAAAACCATGCTGTTATCTTTGCGAAATACGCCAAAGCCGTAGGTTACATCAGCGCTTGTCGCGTCGAATTGTATGTATTCGTTGGCTTTAATCTGAACCGGGGCATCCATTGTGATGACGTAATTCTCGTAAGTTACCTCAACAACCTGAGATGGAGTTGGGTTTTGCCAAATCTGCCATGTCTGCCATGGAATGAGGGAGCTAAGCGTGACGACATTAACAATGACGAATATTACGATCAAGAAATACAGCCATCTTTTTTCTGCTTTTTCCATTTTATTTGCCTTTCTCTTTTACAAGGAATGCAAAAACAATGAAAAATATTGCTGCAAGCGCAATGAGAGCTGTGTAGATCCACCAAATTACTTCGGAAAGATGCATTTGAACCTCCTAAAAAATGAACATAATATTTCTTCTTCATGAACAGTTTACTTTGTTCTTAATGCCTCCTTTACTATCCAAAGAAAATTTTCTTGGTTTGCCCAACACTAAGCTTTTGACCAATCAATTGTGAATGGAATACTAATTGCGCCAGTGGGGCAACTATTCTCACAAGCGAAACAAAGGATGCATGCATTATTGATATCGATTTCTGGAAATTGCGAAACCATTTGGAGGGTGTTTGTTGGACAAACAAGTACACATACACCACATTGTGTGCATTTACTTTTGCTAATTTTAAGAAATATTTTCCGTTTTATTTCCACAGAAACCACCAAACATAGAATAGATCATATGTTAGCGTGTGGCCATGTATTTTTCAACGACTTATGTCTTATTTTTAGAACTGAGTTTCTTCTTCCAATGCAGCTCGATCAAGTAGTACAAACTTGCTGCCTTCCCTACGAATTAGTCCTGCATCCATAAAACTACGCAAAGTACGGCCTACCACATCGCGGACGGTTCCCAGATGAGAGGCAATTTCATCCTGAGTCCATAGATTGTGTTGATCGCGTGAATCAGCTTGATCAATTAAAAAACTCGCTAATCGTCCTCGAATTGAATGAAGGGACAACCTTTCAACCAGGACGGTTAAGTGATCCAGACGGTGGGCAAAATCAGTCAGCACGTGATAGGCAAGGTCTGCTTTGGTTTTCAAAAGCAAGCGATATTTTTCAATGGAAATCGTTAGCAGTTTTGTTTTACCCAAAGATCGGGCAGACGCCCTGTGATTGCAGTTTGAATCCACTGCCGGAACGGTATTAAAATGAGCCCCCGGCAATAAGGTGATGAGTATTTGTTCTCTGCCTTCTTTGGCAAGGTGATAGACTTGAACCGAACCAGAAATGACAAACGCTGCCCACAAGCAAGGTTCGCCCTCCAGTTGGATAATCTCATTATTGGAATAGCATTGAATTGTTGAGTTTTTTTCAATGAAGGCCAAAGTTTCATGGCTTAGATTTGAAAAAAAGGGAAGTTCGGGGAACTTATTTAGATTGGCACCCATGTTGAAATGATTATAGCAAAAAGGGAACTTACATTTACCAGCAAGTTCCCTTTTTGCTATTACCGAAAACATGAAGTCTTGTATAAATCAGTACGAAAATTGGTTATTTATTTAATGTTCATCAAATATTCTATTGTTTTTTCAAATAACAGAGTCTTTGCTGACTGGCCTGAACCAGTGGTTTGGCCGGCAGCTTCTGCTGTGGCGCGATAAGCAGCTTTTTCTTCTTCAGTTTTAGTGCTTCCTGATCCAGGAACTTTTGTTACCCCAGGGATCGGGGTAGGGAGAACTACACCATATTCTGCATAGAAGGAATTCAATTGGGCATTCGTTATCTTCATTTCTGCAATTGATTTTAATTGATCTGTTGTCAAGGTCGTTGTAATTTGATCCTGAATTGCGGTCAATTCTTCACTTGCAGTTGTCGTATCACCCGAAAGGGCGATTATGCCTTGCCACAGTGGAATGAGTGATTGAGCTTGCGCATAGGTGATGGGATTAGTAGTGTTTGCTAATTTTATGGTTCCATAGGCTAATTGCGACCTGATGTTTGTTGCATCCGCATAATCAACACTTAAATAGGCACTGGCCAGAGAAGTTGGTTCGATGGATGAGGAGGAGGATGTAGAAGAACATCCAGATAGAAATATTCCAATTACGAGAACTATAAGTAAATGTTTACGGTTTATCATTTTTTTCACCTTAATTAATATTTTCGAGATAAGAGATTAGTGCATTGGTAATCACAACAGAAAGTCCGTTTTCACTGTTAGGGCTGGTTCCGGTCATTCCATTTTCAGCTTGTTTGGTTGCTCGTGCCTCAGGCGATAGGCCCTGTCCGGTTCCTTGACCAGTTCCAGATCCAGACCCGGTACCCACTGTAACACCATTTGCAGTCGCCCAAGTTTGAATGTCAGTTTGTGAAAGTTTCATAGAATTTATCAAATTGATTTGATTTGAACTTAATGTAGCTTCGATTTGAGCCAGGACGGCATTAACTTCTTCCTCAGGACTTGTTCCATTATTTGTCATATTTTGAAGCGCTTGCCATAGCAGAAGTAATTGAGGTGCCTGATCCAGGCTGACTGGATTGTCGGTATCAGCAAGTTTGAGAGTGCCCAACGCGAGCATTAATCTTGAAGACAAGGCGTTTTCATAGGAAAAGTCTAATTGTGCCTGCGTTGCTACTTCAGGTGCTGCGGTTTCAACAATAACTTCTGTCGATATTGGAAGTTCAGGTGTTGTGTTACCTTCAGAACTTGTGGGAACCGATGTTGCAGAGTTTATATCCACCAACACGGGTGTTTGGGTTGGAGTAGTTCCACAAGCTGTTAATAGTACAAAACTCGTTAGTATAAGAGACAAAAGAATCAAGCGTTTCATTTAAGTATTCCTTTCGGTATATGTAAATTGTTTACTCATGTCGTAACGCGACAATCGGGTCAAGTTTTGCAGCCTGGGTGGCCGGATAATAACCGAAGAAAATGCCGACAATTGCCGCGGCTCCAAACGCAATGGGAATGGATGCCGGAACGATGGCAGTCTCCATTGTTCCTAGGGCTCCAAATAGATAAGAGCCTCCAACGCCAATAATTACGCCAATGAATCCACCAGCCAAACTGAGAATGACGGCTTCAAGCAAAAATTGGAGCAGAACGTCTGACGGTCGCGCACCAAGTGCCTGGCGCAATCCTATTTCTCTAGTGCGTTCAGTAACACTTACGAGCATAATATTCATAATGCCAATACCACCAACTACAAGGGATATTCCTGCCACCCAAGCTAAAAGGTCTCGAAATGCAGATGTGGTAGCTTCTTGAGTGGCGATAATATCTTGCTGGGTTTGAACACTGAAATCTGGTTTTGATGCATCAACATCGTGCCGCTCGGCTAATACAGAAGTAATTTGTGTAATTACACTGGGTATATTTTCTTGACTTTCAGCTTTAACGTAGATGGTTTTTACTCTGTCACCGCCAATTGTCATGGCTGG
>PNNU01000244.1 GCA_013824385.1 Anaerolinea sp. | reverse complement strand
TTCGACAGGCTCAGGGACCGGTGGCGTCGAAGCATGGTCGTGACCGGCGTGCTCGTGCATGGAATGATCATGCTCGTCACCAGTCCCTTCGACAGGCTCAGGGACCGGCGGCGTCGAAGTGTGCTCATGGCCGGCGTGCTCGTGCAAGAAATGATCATGCTCGTCACCAGTCCCTTCGACAGGCTCAGGGACCGGTGGCGTCGAAGCATGGTCGTGCTTATGGTCGTCTTTCATAGCTGATCCTTTCACAAGCCCTGCTGATGAACTTTCAGGTAATTCCCCTTAATCATAATGCACTCTGCAGACCTTGAGACCCGCAGAGTGCATCACAATACAGGGAATACCCGGGGCTATGGAATTACATCGTCAACATGCACATGCAGGCCATTGGCCAGCGGCAGCATGCATAAAAAGCCGTTGCCGTTCAGGTCAACTGCCACGCCGATATGGTGATCGGGGCGATCCAGATGATCGCCAACCGCATGCAGCTCATAATTGGGCGGACAAGCGGACGGCGCTTGTCCGGCTGCCAGTACTGGGGAAGCCAGGGTCATCATCAGCACGAGGGCTGCCAACAGGGTCAGTATCATTTTCTTCATTTTATTTGCTCCTTTACCGGTAAACCGCAGGTTGTCAATATTTGTTGATAAATTCTATCATAATTTATGGGGCAAGATTATCGCTCTGCGCCCGCCGGGCAGCGGCGGTGGGGGGGCGCACTCCGCGCCCGCTTTGCCATTGGTTTGGTACAGGGTCGAAGATGCGGCGGTATTCGTTTCAAAAACGAATAAAACGAATAGCGGTTATGGGCACACCCGTGGCGGTCGAATTTGCAAAAACCGGCATATATGGTGGTTTGGGGTATTCGTATTCGTTTTGAAAAAAAAATTAAAAACGAATACCTGCGGAGGAGGAAAAGGAACCAGTTGGCCAGGTTGTTAATGTACAAGAATGGTTAGCCTTATTATAGAAACTATTTTCTATTTGTCAAGGACGAGATTGCGGAGCGGCGGTAGGGGGGCGCACAGCGCGCCCGTTTTGCAGTCAGTCTGTCGATGGGCAGGAGGGGGTGGCGTAGCATCCTGTAGATCGCCCGGCATCCTATGAACGCCAGCCAAATTTCTCCGCTAAATTCTTCTCTCTTTCACGATTTTAGGGGAGGCGGTGCCTTGCGGGCAGGGCACTCCGTAAGAACTCTGGCAAGTGCTCTGCATTCAGGTCGAAGAGGACGTGCGAGATATGGTAGCGAGCTTTGTTGTGCAGCTTTCTAAGTATCGTAGCTTTATGTAGGGGAGCGAGGTTAAAAAGGTTATTCAAGAACGGACATTTGCACTATTAGTCCAAAGCTGATCATTATTTATAAATATATTTGATAGACAACAAAATACAATAGTCCTGTATAATAATCACTAGAATTATTCTCAAAAAGAGGCAAAACCGTGTCGATAGAAATTGAGGCGGTGTTTGGTCGGAATATCACCCTTGTTTTTGATGCATTAGACATTAATTCTATCGATCGAAACCGTCTACGAGAGATAGTTCCTGGCAAAACCCCAACCCTTATGGACATGCCAGAAATGATGGTCGCAGTATATCCACCTGAACCCTTTATAATTCAGATTGGTGATCGACGAATTCGCCTTAACCTATCTGCGGAGATTCCCGTTCTTGGCGATTTCCCTTTATGGCAATATGCGGAGCAATGTAACGACCTTGTCAATCCAGATCGCGCTAAGTTAATTGCCTTTGGGTATAATTTTGATTTCGGTATTCAAGTTTCCGATAGAACAATTAACGATCTTATGATTTCCAAATTTGTTCAAAACCGTCATGAACTTGAGGAAATTGTAAATGGTGAATTAGTTAATTTCTTACCGAGAATAACATACAAAAATGAAAAGGTACAATACGATATAGTTTTTGAACCATTTGAACTTAATCGGATAAAGGTGCATGGAAATTCTCATTTTCAGGAGGAAGGATTACGCCTACCTAAAGGCGATTTACTCCGTGAATCTTATCTAGAGAATTTCGAATCCATCCGCGGTGTAGTCTTAAATCTATTGGCTTACTAATTTGAAATGACATGATAGACACAAGTACCTTTCCACGGACTACAGATCGAATAATGGCTGATTGTTATAATCAACCCATTAATCCACAATCATTGAAACCTACAGCCCTTGCGGATATATTAGGTATGACCGCCTGGGACGAATCATATTATCAAACATTCGGTTATCGTTGGAAAGGTGAAGATACCTTGACCTGGGGAAATCCCAATGAATGGGTATTGATAAATTGGTTACGAAATTTTTTCTTGAATGATCCAAATTGTGAGAAAGAAGTTTTCATCCATCAAGATGCGTTTTGGGAAATCTTGAGAAACGTCCGTATCACTAAACTTGAACAAATATACACATTTCGAAATAAGGAAAAGGTGAGACAATTTTTTGAGAAACACCCTCCTTTGATCTCAGTTCTTCTCGAAGCAAAATCAGTCCTCTCAATTTATTTTGGGGCCAATATCCATGTAACTCTTGAGATAGTGTCCGACCCTGATGTTCCAGACTTCAACCGGATGTTTGGTTACATTGGTACTGGTGGTCTATCACCAGATGTGGCTTTTGAACGCCTCGCAGCCATGGACAATGCGTGGTTCTTAAAGCAGGTTGACAACATTGGGGACTTATTCAATTTCAATCTTGAATAAAATGCCATTCACTTGGAAAGATTTTCTTGCCTTTGCTGAAAATATCTATGCCTCGCCTGAGACTCCAGGACCACGGGAAGCTGCATTACGTTCAGCAGCAAGCCGTGCCTATTATGCAGCGTTTCAAGCCGCATTGGAATTAGGGAAAAATAGCGGTTATCTACCGACCCATACTGGTGAAGACCACCATAAAATTCGGGAACATTATAGAAAATTCACCCCCCCACAAGAAAACGCAAAAATAATATCTTTACAACTTGATCGACTTTATGATTTACGTAGACAGGCCGATTATGATAATTTACTAAAGCAAAAGCCCGAATATTTGGCCTACAATGCAATTAGTATGGCGAAAATTGTTTTTAAATGTCTTGATGAGATATTTAGGGTATAAAGAAACAAAGTTTACATCCGTAAAAAATTTATATAAAATACTTCAATTGCTGTCTCCTCGGTTAACCCGACCACTGTAAGACTTTACACGAAAAAAGCAAAGAATAAGAATGACTTGCCTGCCCAATATTGTTTCCCGATCTACCTGGCTCCCGACTGATAGCTAAGTTATATATTCTTTGATAAAATTGTCTATACATATAAACGCATGGTAGAATGCCAAGCTTTGTGATGATCCAAGTACGGGCACCGTGGTCAATGTCTTGCAGGATTTGCACAGTGAAGAAGAGTGTGGAATTATGTGGTTAGTGTTCACTCATCACCCGAGTAGTCACAATTCTTAGTTGACCCAAAAAGTGGTTTTAATGTAATGGGTTCTCTGCATCAAGGATTTATTCAATAAAAAATCGATTCAATTTCACTCTCTAAGCGATTTTCAAAAAAGCCCTGCTAGCGGAGATGCCAAAAGGGCAGCAACATTGCCTTGATTTATAAGGATAAGGGGAAAAATGCAGAAGATTGGGTCTCAGGGAAAAACATTTAACCATAGTTTCGCATGGGAAAACCGTTTAGTAAAAGGGTTGTTCATTATCCAAATTGTGGCAATCATTACCGGTTTGCTGGCTTGGACAATTCTTGGCAATAGGGCAGCAAACTTTACATTCCTCTTAGCGACCCTAGTCATCTTACTGACAGCAATACTTCTGCTCATTCTCTTCATGAAATTTACAACGTTGCCAGTTGTCGAAACAAAAAGACAACTGGCAAAAAAAATATCTAACCTTAATAACCAATTGTTACAGGTTCATTCGAAAATTCTAGCGCGAGAAAACGAAAACAAAGATATAGCAGAACGATTAGTTGCCAACCTTAGTGAATTGGACTCTGCCTCGAAAAACCGCCAGATTCAACTGGCCAATCAAATGGAAAACATTGCAAAGGCTGAAAAGGTAAAATTGCAGACAACCTTACAGCAACAGCAAAACAGGTATATTCTTCAGCGACTACTCTCGGCGCGGTTATTGGATGCTTCTATATCCGGCATTGGCCCAAAGCTTAAAGAACGAATGACTTACGTAGGGATCAACTCTGCAGCAGACATTACCAATGCGAAATTAGCAGATATTTCTGGCTTAGGCGAGGCAAAAACACAGGAGGTTTTAAATTGGCGCCGATGGGTTGAATACCAAGCGCAAAAGTCGGCTCCAAAGCAGTTGGATGCTGCCACCGAAAACAATATTCTGGAAGAGTTCCGATTAATGAAAGAAAAGATAATATCCGAACAAGTAAATGAAATTTCAAGCCTAACCAAATCCGTTGAAATTGCAAATGATGCAGCAGCACTACAGACAGCTGAAAACATCGATGATATTGAAAGACACCAAGAGTCGTATTCAGAAATAAAAGGCGCCGTTGACAACCTTTCCAACAAACTAATCCTATATTCCGGGGTTACCTTCCTAAATTATCTGCGCGCAAGTTTAGATGACCATTCACAAACTTCCGGGGTTAAGAAACAGCTTATTACTGGTGGAACCGCCGCCGCGATAATTCTGGGGACATTATTTGAGGGGGGCATGGCAGCCAAATCTACTTCGACAATCATCATTGCATCGATTCCAACGGCCACTCCCACACCGACGCAGACCTGGACGCCAACAATCACCTTCACCCCATTGCCGACCATTACATTTACGCCTACATTGTCTGCAACTATCACGAATACCCCAACAATTACTTTCACTCCAACCAATACTTCCACTCCCACAATAACCAATACTCCTACAAGAACAAAAACACCAACGGCCACTTTGCCATCGATTGTTGGCGCGAATTGTATCCCTCAAGTAGATAGGGTTATAGGAACTGTCACAGAGGTTGTGGATGGCGATACGATAAAAGTGAATGTTGATGGAACGATCTATAGTGTGAGATATATCGGTATTGACGCTCCAGAGACTGCCTACCGAAATGACTATTTTGGACCACAGGCGACCAGTAAGAATCGCGCTTTGGTTGAGGGTAGAAAAGTTTATCTTTTTAGTGATGTATCAGATGTTGACCAGTACAATCGACTTCTGAGGTATGTTGTCGTTGGCAATATTTTTGTGAATTATGAAATGGTAAAATCAGGGTATGCGTTCGCTTCAACATATCCCCCCGATGTTGCTTGTTCGAATGCACTAAATAACGCACAGGTAGCTGCCGAAGCCGGACTGATTGGACTTTGGGCTCCTACTCCCGCACCAGTCGTGATATCAGATCCAATTGTTGCACCACCACATCAGGATGGCAATTGCGATCCATCTTACCCAACAGTCTGCATTCCACCCCCACCGCCTGACTTGGATTGTCCCGAAATACAGTACGACGATTTCAAGGTTCTCCCACCGGATCCACATGGATTTGATAGAGACAATGATGGAATAGGATGCGAGACATAATAGATTAATTCCCCAATATCTGCTTTGTTATTCTCGCAGATCGCGATGATACTTTGATCGCGCTGGTCTCCTGACCAGGCGCGCAGTGCGCGCCCGAAGGTCTTAAATTGGGCAGGTCGCTCACAGAGCACCAGATGGGTGGGGTGCTCCGTGAGTGTAGGCGGAAGACCCTGCCCGAGCCAGAAACGAGAGGCCAGGTGAGC
>PNNU01000243.1 GCA_013824385.1 Anaerolinea sp. | reverse complement strand
CCTTAACCTCAAGTCTCCCGCGGTTTTCGAAAAACCGCGGGAGACTGCCTTACTGTAAACCTGGTTGGAATTTTTAAGGGCATGAATCGGAAATCTAAAAAAGATTTCCGATTCTTTAAAAACATCTAAGCACAGTCCCCGCAGTTCAAAAAAACTGCGGGGGTCAACTACTATTTCGTCATCAACCATTTGGCGGAACAAGGCGGAAGTTCCACATGAAGGTGACCATTGTTGGGGTCATACACCTCATTTTCATCCATCAAATCTACAAAATGGGTATGTACTCCCCCGCCCAGTGGAATATCGATTGAAATCGCATGATCGGCTGCGTTAATCACGGTTATTGCGTATCCATTCTCCAAATCACGACTGAAAGCAAACTGTTCGTTGGTTAGCAAGAGTTGGTGATAAGCACCATTCAGGAGCTTGGGGTGATTTTTGCGAAACTTAATCAACTTCTTGAGCGCTTCATAAAGATCCAACCGTTCAGCGTGTGCCAGCAGGCCTGACAAATCAAGCGCCGGACGTAACGCTGCATCTTTATCCTCTTTTCGCCCACGGATGCCAAATTCGCTGCCGTAATATATGGAAGGAACGCCAGGCATGCTGAACATTAACACATACAATGGCAGCAAGGCCGCGGGGTTCTGTAAGATGCTGGCCACCCGGCTGACATCGTGATTATCCGCGAAGGAATAAAGCCCCAAACCGCGGAGTTTTCCGTTCTCGCCGAATTGCTGCTGTAATGTATAGGCAATCTCGAAGAGGTTGTGATCGTTAAAGCTGGAATATAGCCCTTTGTAAGCGATGTAATTGGTAACAGAATCCAACCGGCCAGGGCGGACCCACTGGGTATAGTCGCCATGCACCACTTCGCCCATCAACCAGAAATCCTCTTTCACGTCCTTCGAGAAACCGGCCAGGGCGGATAAGAATTCCTTGTCCATCACGTCTGCGGCATCCAGGCGCAGCCCATCAATTTGATAATCATCGATCCACTGTTTAACCGCTCCAAAAAGATGACTGCGCACCTCCGGGTTGGATAGGTTGAGCTTGACCAAAGAATCATGCCCGGCCCAATTCTCATAGGTTAATCCGTCATGGAATGAATTATCCCCTTCGAATTTCAAGCCAGAAAACCAGCCGCAAAATTGGGAAGCCTGGCGTTTTTCGAGCACATCCCGAAAAGCCCAAAATCCCCGCCCTACATGGTTGAATACCGCATCCGGAACGATCTTGATGCCCAATTCATGCGCCCGCGCGGAAAAACGTGCGAAGGTCTGGTTGGTGCCCAGTCGGCGGTCAACGTTGTAGTAATCCACGGTGTCGTACCCATGCCAGACGGATTCAAAAAGCGGACCGATGTACAATCCGTTTATACCCATGTCAGCCATATGCTCCAGCCAGGGATGCAACCCATCCAGGCGATCCACCGGCGGCTGGTTGAAATCGTTGTGAAACTGCGCTCCGCAAAGTCCAAGCGGATAAATGTGATAAAAAACTGTTTGATCAATCCAGGTCATTTAAAATCCTTTTCATTGGGGAATAATTACTATAAATTACGAATAAATTCCATATTGGAACTGGCGCACAGCCTGCCGGGCAAGATCCGCATCCAGGGTCGCTAAACCATTAAGACCCAATCCGATATAGGTGTTGAGCGTACCCAAGAAGGTAAGTGCATACGCCTGATGCCTGCCGCGCATGTTTCCATGCTGTGTCACAGCGTTGAGAAATATTTTTTCGATCACCTCGTATTGAAAACGGTTTTGAACAATGACCGCTTTAAAGCCTTCACTTTCTTGCGGTGCGAACCACAATGCAAGCTGCAGCCGGTAGAACGCCGGGTATTCACTGGCAAAGGAAAAATAAGTTTCGGCGATAGCCTGCAAAGTAAAAGGCATATCACCCCCATAATCCGCGGAGGAGGTCAACCGGGTTTTTAATTCGGTGAAGGAAGAATCCAGTATAGCTTCCAGCAATCCACGTTTGCTGCCAAAGTAATGATAAAGAGTGGGTTTAGTGATTCCTGCCGCTTCACAAATTTCCTGTACGCCGACTGCGTCATAACCCCTCTCAGAGAAGAGAGCCATTGCATGTTCGAGAATGGTTTCACGGTTATCCATAGCCACTAGTATACCGAACGGTATACTAATCTGTCAAGACTCCTCGTAAAACTGCCCAGACAGCGATAAAATTGAAGGATGGAAACTACCCCATCACAAATCGATTTTCACCTTCTATTGGCTGGTTTCAACGCATCCACCACCCCGCTGGATTGCGGAAAAATGTGCGCACCCTTCAACACTTCTGGTAAACCATTTTGCTGCGATATTTGCCATGCCGTACCGGTGGCATACAAACCTGAATGGGACTACTTAAAAACGCACACAACCCTCTGGCACCTTTGGCGCGGGGATGAATGCACAGACGAGCCGATCAACCCTGACGATTTATTGGAAGAAACACCAGAACACCTGCTGCTGCTTTCGTGCAAGGGACCGGACCAATGTGAACGCGATTACCGAGCCACCAGCTGCCGTCAATTTCCGTTCTTTCCATACATCACCAGTGATTTCCGTTTTATCGGTCTGGCCCACGATTGGGAGTTTGAATCCAAATGCTGGATCCTCAGCCACATGGAACAAGTCACTGCTGGCTATCGTCAAGAATTTGTTAAAACATTCGACCTGATTTTTTCATATTGGATGGACGATTTTGACAGCTACGCTGCCCTCTCAGAGGAAGTGCGCGAGCATTACCTTTCCGTCCGCCGACGGATTCCGCTGCTGCACCGCAATGGATCTGACTATTTGATCAGCCCCAAAAAAGAAAGTATGAGAAAAATCAATCTGCAAAACCTAAAAAAACACCCTCCTTATGCATAAGAGTCTCTCTTGCATTTTATGCGGCTTCACTTTACTATATAGAGTAACAGGAGGATATGATGAACATCAAAAAACAAATCACTGGCATGATAACAATCATGCTCCTAATCCTGGTCAGCGGTTGTACAACTGCCGCACCAACGCCGGACCTGGCAGCGACCATTGCAGTAAATGTGGCCGTAGAACAAACCATGGCTGCTTTGCAAACCCAAACGTCTCTAACCGAGATTGCTTATCTTCAGCAGAATCCCACTGAAACCCCGACCCCATCCCCCACCCCCACCAGCGCGTACACCGCCACGCCCGATAAAGTCACAGTTTCAGTATCCAAAGACACATACTGTCGTGATGGTATTTTTGCAAAATCACCCTTTGTTGCATTAATGTCCCCGGGGCAGAGTTATGATGTGCTTGCCGTCAACCCTGATAAAAGTGCATATTACGTGGTAGAGCCAAAACACACCTTCACATATTGCTGGTTGTGGGGAGAATTTGCCACGATCAGTGGAGATACTGCCAACTTGCCAGTTTATACTCCTCAACCTTTACCCACCCCGACTTATACCCCCACGGTTGGTCCGGATTTCACAATTTCTTATCTTAATAGCCAAGATTGCTCCGGAGCTTATTATTTAAGATTCTTCATCAAGAACAATGGTTCAAAAATCTGGCAAACTGTTCAAATCGATATTAAAGACAATACCAATGCAAGTTCAAGCAGTCACATCAACACCGCTTTTGTAGATTACAACGGCTGTACTGCCGGAATCACTGAGGCAGATTTGACTCCAGGAGAAGGCGCCAGTGTGGCCGCCTATGATAACGGACAACTAACCGTGAATCCAGCCGGACATTCTGTGACTGCTTTCATTACGCTGTGTCAAATGGATTCCTTTGGTGGATGTCAATCAAAATCAATTACTTTTACACCATAATTATATTGGTTCAATCAACAACGAAGGAGGAATAAATGAAGACCAAACAGTTATTTCTAAAGGTAATGGTATTCACAATCATCCTTTCTATATCCGCATGTAATATGCCCACAGGAGGGACTTCTGCGGGTACACCGGATATTGCTGGAACAGTAGCTGCAAAAGTGGCGATTGAACAAGCAGCACAGACAATGGTTGCCCAAACACTTTCCGCTGCTGCGCCGATCGTTCCTGCTGTTGCCACCAGTACAAATACCATCCAGGCTCCCCCTGAATCTACCTTCACTCCAACGCTAACACCCACCATCACTACTACACCCACCCCCGAGGGAGTTTTTCTTACCGTTTCACAAGACACCTATTGTCGTTTTGGCGCACCGTATTCTTCATTTAAGATTCTTGCTACTGTAAAAATCGGTCAACAAGTAGAAGTAATAGCGCGCAACCCTGAAAACGATTCGTATTATGTAAAGAACCCTTATGAAACCAATGCAACTTGTTGGTTATATGGAAAGTATGCCACGCTCACAGGCAACACTGGCGCTTTACCTGTATCAACCATGCACCCCACTCCTACTCCGACTTATACGCCAACACCGGCAATCGGTTTTAGTGTCTCGTATGTAGGCTTGGAAACATGCGCACCTCAATATGCCTTTAAGTTATTCATCAAAAACACTGGGTCATCCATCTGGCAGTCCATCTCAATTACTGGCAGCGATACTGTTACTGCCTTTGCCATCAACCACTCGTCAAATACGTTCAAAGAGTATGCAGGTTGTGTTGCTGGAGTAACGCAAGGCGACCTCACACCAGGAGAGACTTCTTACGTCTTAAATGTTAATCCGGGCCAGTTTAATTACGACCCCACCGGACATAATATTTCTATTACTGTCACCCTTTGTTCTCTTGATGGCAGCGCTGGAACCTGTAAATCGATCCCCCTCTCGTTTACACCTTAGCCATTGAAAGAAAAGCAGGAGATAGCATGAAATACAAACGGATTTTTTCAGCAGTGCTTGTTTTAACGGTCATACTCTCAATTACAGCTTGTAATTTGCCCACATCCGGAGATTCAGGCACGCCGAATATTGTTGCAAACTCAAACAACAACGCCGCAGTCGAACAAGCTGCAGGGACCATTGTTGCCCAAACTTTGACCGCAGGTGCACCAACGATCACATCCACTCCTCAACCCCCGTTGGAGTCATACACACCAACCTTGTCGCCAACAGCCACTTTATCTCCAACATCGGATGTTGTTTCTCTGGTGGTTTCAAAAGACACTTATTGTCGGGAAGGCGCACCTGTGGTTGCGTTTAAATCCGTGGTCATCATAAAATCCGGTCAGTTGGTGGAAGTGCTAGCGCGCAACCCTGAAAACACTTCGTTTTATGTCAGAAACCCTTATGATGAAAACAGCACCTGTTGGATTTTTGGCAAAGAACTCACGCTTAGTGGAAACGCTGCTGACCTGGATATCGCTACATTACAACCCACACCTACTCCAACCCGCACTCCGACCCCTAATGTTAACTTTACTCTGGTTTATAGCAGCCTGATTAATTGCGCTCCCAACTATGCCTTAAAGTTATACATTCAAAATGTTGGAGCCACCGCCTGGCAATTTATTTCAATCACCGGCAGCGACTCAGTCACAGGATTCGCCATCAACCACACCTCCAACTTCTTTGACCAGTACTCCGGCTGTTCAGTCACGAATCCTCAAGATATGCTTCCGGCGGGGGATGATACCTACGCAATGAATTTGAGCCCTGGTGAATTCAACTATGATCCCACCGGACACTTGATTAATCTAAATGTAAAATTATGTTCTCAAGATAATGCCCTGGGTACCTGTCTCTCCAAACCCATTTCATTTACACCATAAAATATCAACAACATTAGATAAAACACATGCGGATAATTAATCCGCA
>PNNU01000242.1 GCA_013824385.1 Anaerolinea sp. | reverse complement strand
GTTAGACCCGTAATCCCTATTGGTCTAATTGATTTTCTCAAGTTTGGCATACTCGAAGGCGTCCACCCAGATCGGCTGCCCCTTTTCATCCGTATGGAAAAAGGTGAACTGTTTGAAATCGCCTTCGCGGGTAAACCAATTTTTTCAAGCAGCTTCCACGAAGCCGGGTTATCCTGGTTGCAGCGTGCCATGATGCGGTGCGGATTCAGATTGGCAAAAGCATACTGCACCAACGCCGCCGCAGCTTCGGAGCCAAAGCCCATACGCTGATATTTGGGATTAAAGATATAACCCAGTTCCCAGGTGCGGCACTCAGGCGGTTCCTTCTGTTCAAAATATAGATGTCCGATTAATTTGCCTGTTTGTTTGAGAATCACCGCCAGAAAATTGGAACCTTCAGCCCTCTCAGACACCAGATCCCTGGCCTCATCCATGCTGATGGGCTCTCCCGGTTCAAAGCGGTAAGTCTCGGGCATGGATAAATATTCAAATAAATCCGCTGCGTCCGACGGCAAAAAATTACGAATGAATAAACGTTCAGTCTCGATCAATTAACCTCCGAAACACATTTCTTACCATAATAATTGTTCACCCAGTTTGATCAATTCATCTTTGGTGATGAACCCCTTACTCGAAGTCTCGTTTCCGGTGAAAATGAGGGTGAAGGTGTATCCGTGTGCTTCCCATCGGAGCCGGTACATGGGTGCGTCGTTAATCCATTTGCCGTTTTCGTTTGTGCCCTGCACGAACTCTGCCCACAGGTTGCCCAACAATACGTCTTCTACTGTCGCATCCTTTGTGACATACCCATCGTCCGGTTTTTGCAACTGCTGGGTCAGAAACAGCATTTCACCGGTATAAGCAGGATCATTCCATCCATACACCACCGTTATCGCCTGCTGTTCAGGGACATACGTTACATCCTTGAAAATGTAGTCTTTTGGTAATTGATTCGGAAGTTTGAGGGTGAACCCCGCGTCTTTTTGAGCGAGGCTTATTTTTTGAACATCGCTGACGGTATAGTTTTCATTAGCAGTTGTATCAGAAGTGCTTTTGCCACAGCCTACCGTAAAGAGGATAAATAATGCGAATAAAATGAAGCGTGTTATTGTTTTAATCATAAATCCCTCAAAATTCAATGCGTTGGATTAACAAACCCTGCGGATTGATCACCACTAAAAATGTAATGTTATCACTTTTTAAACTGGTTTTCCTGTGTGGAAGGGCTTTCTGAAGGACAATTGCTCGAAATATTTGGATAAGAGGATGCCATTAATAAGGGATGGTAATACTCAATCAAAGTAAAGTACCTGTTTTTTCTTAAGATGATTTGTATCTTTGTAATTAAAAATCGGGAACAAATAAAACAAATATTTTTCAGCTTCATAAATCCAATTTTGCGATATCGTAATGATTTGAATTTATGTACAAATCACTAAGATATACCGAGTTATTTTTAAGATTCTAAACTCAATCAGAAAGTCAGGCGCTGGACGAAATTATTAAAGACCAATGCAGCAACAATATTATAGAATTTTTATTCTATAATAAGTATAAACCCCCTGTCAAGTGATTTAGACAAGGATTTCGATAAGTGGCAAGTCTCAAACTTCAATTTTTAGATGAAGGGGAACCAGCCTTAGATGATTGCCACATACACAGCAAAATTGCTTCGCTTCCAAACCACATCCACGGTGGTGAAACCTACATCCTTCAAAAGCTGTAGATGAGATGGCAAGTCCAGCGGCGAATCCTCCACATGATAATTGGAGAGAATACGCTCCACTTCGGCTACTTCCAACCCCTGGTCTTTTAAAAAGGTACGCCAGCCGTTTTCGTTAAGCTGGCTGAGGGTATCATCCGCGCCGGCCACCACGTCGCAACACACGAAAATGCCGCCCGGTTTGAGTGCTCGCGCGAACTTTTGGTAGAGCGGCGCATATTCCGCGCTGCCGCGGCAGTGATGGATAGCGAAGCTCGAAATGATTGCATTGTATTTCGCAGTACCGTAATCCGCGTCAATGAAATCCGCAACCAATGTTTCGAAACGTCCTGCGAACGGCGCCAACACCAAGGGCGCCGCCGAGAGCATGTTGGCCGAAAAATCCATCAGTACACAACTCACATCGGGGATCGCCTCGAGCACCGTGCGCGAAAGGTTGCCGGTGCCCGCGCCCACATCCAGAATGAGGCTGTTTGCTTTCAGATGCGGCTTGAGCAGTTCGGGCACCAAGGCAAACATCTGTCTGAACTCGGGCAGCCAGACGGGGTCACGCTGGCTGTAAAGGGCCGCGACTTCTTTGTCAAAACGCCCTTGAATCTCTTCGCGGCTCATCTGCTCCGTGCGCTTCGAGGTGTCAGGTCCTATATAACGAGGGGTGATTCTTTCTTCTTCACTCATGGAATTCTCCTGTGGCTCACCCGGCGCCCATGCTGGTTTGAGCGAATACCTTGGCGCGCACGCCCGGGACTACATCCCTCCCCTTCGCCATGTGCCGGCCGGCACGCAGTTTTTCAAATCCATTGGCATGCAATAGATCAACCGCGTCATGATTCACGGAGGGCACACACACGGTGACCGGGTTTTCATAAGTCAATGTCAACGCAGCTTGCAGCAGCGCTTCAGCCCCTTCGGGTTCCGACATCACCCACGGACCGATGCGGTTCGGCTGGGCGAATATAAAGCCGGTGATTCTCCCGTCTGCGCCGCGCCGTAAAAAAGCGCGTGATGGATATAGCTCGAGCAATGTTTGAAACACCTTGCACCGGTCAGCACCGAAGATCGGTTTATCCATCTCCACTAATTCATCCAAATCGCTGTGTGTAACCGGTTGTAGATCAGATGGCAACGCAGCTTTGCTTGGTTCTATATGCCGTTCAAAGGTTGCGGTTTCATCTATATCCGAAAACCCCAGCTTTTGATACAGCGGAAAACCCTTCTTGCTGGCATCCAGTGTCACCAAAGGCACGTTTTGACTTTTGAGCCAGGCAAGAATATGCTCCATCAGTGTGCGTCCAATGCCCTGCCCCTGCAGGTCGGGATGCACGGTCATGAAACCCACATGTGCCACAGAGCCATAATTGACCGCGCCCACGGTGCCAATCAAACCTCCATCCATGCACGCTGCGAACCAGCCATCAGGCTGCAATCGGCGATAAAGGCGCAGATCATTCAAACGGTTGGTGGAAGATTGAAAAGCCAGGTTGAGCAGGTCATTGGCCTGCTCATCGTCAGCCTCTGTCAGTCCACGGATGATGATAGTCATCTATTAATCCCCTCGTGAGAAAAATAATTCATGCCTTGTGCGGATGGTAAGCCAGGTAAGACTGCCTTACCGGCGTAAACACTTCAATGGCTACGGAATCTTCGAGGATTTCCGCGCGGTGCTCAAGATTGCCTGCGAAGGTCCAACTGTCGCCGGGATGCATTTCGTGCGCCTCCCCGTTGTAATGCAGGCGGATGCAGCCCGACACCAGGTAGCCCGTCTGCTCTTCAGGATGGGAATGCAAAGGCAGTTGGCTGTCTTTGGACATAAAGAATTCTGATAACAGTGTCTTATCGCCGTAGACCAGTGTCTTCACTTTGATCCCTGGCAGAATTTCCTGGTAGTCTTGTTCATCATTGTGAAAAAACATGTTTTATATTCCTTTAGTTTCTTCAGTATCCCACCGTAAAACGCTGACGGGTGTGCGCGGGGGTTTCCAATTCGTCGATCATGGCCACGGCGTAGTCCTCCACCGAAATGCGGCTTTTACCTTCGGCATCCACGAGCAAATCATCAAGCCCCAGGCGGAATTTGCCCGTGCGTTCGCCGGGTTCAATCATGGCTGAGGGGCTAAGAAACGTCCATTCAAGATCGTTCTCTTTGCGCAGCATGTAAAGCACCTCGCGCAGACCCAACACGCCGGCCTTCCATGCTTCGGGGATACCGCCGCCATCCACCACCTGGACGCCGTTAACCTCTAGGCTGCCCGCCCCACCCACCACCAGCAGACGCTTGACGCCGGCCTTCTTCACTGCGCTGATGATGGTTTTATACGATTCGAGGAACCCGGCAAACTGGTCTGCTGCGCCTCTGGGGGCAAAGGAACTGATTACCGCATCGTGCCCGGCAAAAAGCGCCGCTGCCTGGGCTTCATCCGTGATGTCGCCAGATTTAGCCGTCAGGCAGGCATGCTGTGGCAGCTTGTCTAAATGACGGGCGATGGCCGTCACATTGTGTCCGCGGTTGAGTGCTTCATTTAAAATAGCCGAACCAATAAAACCGGTCGCGCCGATCAATGCGATTTTCATTTGTATCTCCTTTTAACCAACAACACAAAACTACTAAATTATATAAAACACAAACCGTTTATTAGCGGTATTGAAGAGGATCACACTTTCGAGGAATTACTTGAGGATGTAGTCTACAGAACTGGATTAAATACCCCCCAAGTCTATCGTATAAATCATCTTCTACATATGGTAGCATTGATTTCTGGGAATCATATTCAAGTTTATCAACAGGAAGAAAATTCCTGAGACGGAATAAATCAGAATTTATTGATTCCTTCATTTCAGCTGAAAATTTAGTTTCATTTTCAAACGTTTCTTGAAGAAAAGTAATAAATAGCTCATAACCTTCATCCCAATTAATATTCCCATTTTCCTGAGCTTCAGTACGTAGTCGTTCAATAGATCTCAAAATTTCACCTTGAATGGAATCTGCTTGACCATGTTTAGGCACAAGATTTTGCCAAATCCATCTCTCTATTTCGAAATCTGTACCTTCAAAATTAATTCTCATTTTTGCATCCATTTTTAGGAATCCCTCTTTTGTTTTTAAAAAGTAATATATCCTCTGTATTCGGCATATCATCAAATCAAAGTTTAAGCAGGCACTATGTGCGAGCGGTTGAGTGCTTCTGTCAAAATCTTGGAACCAATAAAACCAGTCGCGCCGATCAATGCGATTTTCATTTGAAACTCCTATTCATTAATTCATCTCATTATAATTAAAAGCAAAAAACCTGCAAACTGATGCAGGTTATTTTAAAAAGATATTCTTTGCGTTTCTTTGCGGACTCGCTCTACGCACTAGCGCGTTTTACGCGCTATGTGTTGCGAGAAAAGCTTTTGAACTTAGATATCCGCTTTGTAATCCGCCACCGCCACCCCGCACTGCGGACAAACCTGGTCATACCAAAAATACCACGTGTCGCAGGCCGTACAGCGCCAACGTTTATCCTGCTCCACCAGCCAGTTTTCGACCCCCACCGCCTGGATGCGCTTCATATTATTCATCACCGCCAACCCGTTGGGGTACTCCGGGTCGTTGATGAAATGGATCATCAAATCGCATGTGCTGATCTGGGGGCATTCAAAGCAAAACTCGTAGCCCTTGCCCCGTGCGCAATTTTTGATTGCACATTTGGCGCAGTGCCCCGCCGGCCCTTCGCTCTTGCAGCCGTAACAGGTCTTTTCGCCTTTGCCCGCTTTCGTATCCAGCACCATCGAACACGCGCCGCAGTACAATCCGCAATAACCGTCGAGTTTGAAGTCCATGTGTGAGAAATCTCCATAGTTATGGTTAAGCTTTTAACTTCATTGATTAATTCTTATATATATAATGTCATTTGAGAACTTAATAATTCTAACTTTTACGGCTAATGGATGTACAGATAAAATATTGATATATTTCTTTCCTCGACCTTTTGAACTAATTATTAAAATTTCTAACTATTTTTTTTAAAACTTTAATTACCTTTAAATATTTGTTT
>PNNU01000241.1 GCA_013824385.1 Anaerolinea sp. | reverse complement strand
ACAGGCACCTGCGCTTTACATCAGCGCTCATTGGCTGTTGCAATCAAACGCGCCAGGCATATCGCCATCCTCCCCTTCACAGGTGAGCGCTGGTCAGACGCCATTCGCTAGAATAAATTCAAGCAAGAATAGGGCATGGAGGGTCTTCTCTCTATGCCCTTTGTCTACTAACCGAGGATTACTATGGCTAACGAAAAGAATGAATCGGAACCGAAAATTGTAACCAAAAAGCACATGGCCCGTCAGGAGAAAGAAAAAAAACAACGCAACATTCTTCTGATCAGCGTCATTTCCATCCTGGTTGTTGTTGTTTTATTAATTGCTTATGGTGCGTTATCCAAAACAGTGCTGCTGGCTGGAAAAACCGTCGCCAAAGTCAATAACGACAAAATCACAGTTGAACAATTCCAGAAACGAGTCCGGTATGAACGCCAGACTCTCACTCAAACGTATACGAATTATTACTCATCGGGTTTTGCCCAATTCCTGCAATCATATATGTTGCAAATTCAAAACCAGTTGGATAATTACATCAGTTTTGGCAGCACCGTACTTGATAATATGGTCGCTGAAAAATTGATTGAACAAAAAGCTATTGAACTTGGTTTTACCGTTTCCGAAGCTGAAATCGATAAAGAAATTCAAGAGAACTTCGGTTACTTCGTAAATGGCACTCCGACTGTTACTCCAACCGTAGAATATCGACCAACATCAACATTGTCTGCTGCCCAGTTGGCTATGATTTCAACCCCGGTTGTTGTGCCTACTGACCTTCCCACAGCAACTGCTGAAGCGATTATTGCCACACCTGATCTTACTTTGGTGCCGACAGATGCTTCTACCGCGACTGCTACTGCAACTGAGGTCATCCCGACCAACACTCCAACTGTTGAAGTAACTGCTACTCCGATCCCACCCACTGCAACACCTTATACCAAAGAAGGATATGACAATCTCTATTCAACAGTGATTGCCAATCTTGATGCGACAACTAAATTTGGAAATGCAGATTTCCGTAACTATGTTCGAAGCATAATCTATAGTCAAAAACTATACGAGCATGTGACCAAAGATATCGCCACTGAACAAGATATGGTTTGGGCACGGCACATCCTTGTTGCCACAGAAGAGGATGCTCAAGGTGTCCTCACTCGTTTAAATGCCGGTGAAAGTTTTGGAGCCCTGGCCGCTGAACTTTCTAGCGACACTTCAAACAATACCATTGGCGGTGATTTGGGATGGATCTATCAAGGCCAGATGGTTACCGAATTCGATACCGCAGTTTGGTCCATGAAGGTTGGTGAGATCAGTCAACCGGTGCAGACCAGTTTTGGTTATCATATCATCCAGGTTTTGGGTCACGAAGAGAGACAACTTAGTGCTGATGAGTTATCTTCAGCCAAGAGCACTGCCTATCAGAGTTACATCAATGACCTCAAAACTGCCGCAACCATTACCAAGAATGATATTTGGGCATCGGTTGTTCCAAGTGAACCTACCATCCCCACCGAAATTAGAACTGCAGCACAGTAATAGATTTCACTTACTAATATAAAAACTCCGGGATTTTTGAACCCGGAGTTTTTTTGTTTTATTTGACCATGTCTTCGCTGATCTCATCCAGCCGCAGGCTGATCACCTGACTGGCTGAATCACGCCCCATGGTAACCCCATAAATGACATCAGCTACTTGCACGGTATTTCTGTTGTGTGTAATGAGAATGAATTGAATCTCCTGACTCAATTCTTTTAATAGTTCAGTAAAGCGTCCAACGTTGGCTTCATCAAGCGCTGCATCCACCTCATCCATTACGCAGAACGGAGTCGGTGACACTTTAAGCAAGGAGAAGATCAACGCCACTGCTGTAAGTGATCTTTCACCGCCGGATAGTAACGATAAACCCTGCTCTCTGCGGCCAGGCAGCTTAGCTTCGATGTCAATGCCGGTTTCGGTAGGATTCTCATCATCGGTAAGAATCAAACGCGCAGATCCTCCGCCAAACAAGCGGGTGAACATCACCTTGAATTCAGCGGCAACAGCATTGAAAGTCTTTCTAAATTCAGTGCGCATCAGTTCATCAAGTTCACTGATGATTTGACGCAAATCTTCATCCGCTTTTCTGAGGTCTGCCATCTGACTGGTCAGGTAATCAAAGCGTTCCTTGACTTCGTTGTATTCCAATTTGGCATCCGGGTTGATGGCTCCCATGCGCCGCATTAATGCCCTTTGGCGATTAATGGAATCTTCCAATCCCGGTGGAATCTCGGACAGATTTGAGAGTTGGTTAATCCCTTCAAGTGGCAGCGGTGTGGGTCCGGTTACGTCTTCGTTGTACTCCAACTTTACCAGGCCGAAATCTTCTTCGATCTTGCGTCTCAGGTTATCCAGGCTTTCAATGATGCGTGCGACCTCGAGTTGAGACTGAGTGCTGTTACGTTCAGCGTTCGTTTCAGCTTGCTGCGCAAACGTGTAATCATCCTGAAGCTTGGAATAATGCGTCTCAACTTCAGCCAATTCTTTTTCAGAGGGATCTATCTTAACCTGCAATTTTGCTATGGCTTCGTTAAGATCCAGTTCCTGCTTCTGCAATACAACCTTCTGCTTTTCAGATTCACTCAATTGATCGGCAATGGATTGCAATCTTAAAGTGATGCTTTCCACACTGGATTGATTTTGCTTGACGGTTTGTGAATACTCCGTCTGTCGTCTTTCGGCATCAGCCACACCTCGTGACACAACCGCCACGGAGGTATTCCAGTGCACAACCTGTGTCTGAAATTCTTCAAGCGATACGCTTCTAAGCTGTACATTCACTTCACGAATAATATTGTTTTGTTCGTTGATCTTTTCTGTTCCGGCACTGATCTGCGTTTCAATTTCAGAGAGTTCTCGTGTAGTCTTCTGAATTTCCTCATTGATCAATAACAATTGAGATTGCTGCCACTCGTTTTTCTGGTTCTGTTGGTCAAAAGCTCTGGCCGCTGCCTGATGGGCACGCTCTGCAGCTTCAACCTCCTGCCGGGATGTGCGAAGTGATTGTTCTTCTTTCTGCCGTGTAGCACGAAGGTTTTGAATACCTTCCTTTAGCTTGCCGAATTTACTCTCGTGGTCATCAAGGCTGCTTTCGACATTTTCGATTCTGTCCATCAGTTCACGTCGTTGACGCGGACGTCCAACCAGGCTTGCTCGTTTGTCTTTACCCGCAACGATCACACCGGAACCAAGAAATACTTCGCCTCTGAGGGTTACAATACGTCCATTATGTGGGATGGATTCCAACAAACGTTTAGCTGCCGCTCGAGTTTTGACCACAAGTACCTGTCCAAGCAGAATCGAAAGCATCGGTTTGAGGTCTTTACTGCCTCCCACCAGATCAGATGCGATACCTAGAACATCCTGGTCTTTAATTTCTTTTATTTTTTCGATCGAACGCGTTAAAACTGAGGGAATCAGGATGGCGCGCCCGTTGGTATCCAAATCGAGATAATTTAGAGTCTCTTCAGGGTCTGTAGTGGCATCCAGCAAAATGGCATCCAGTTGGTCGCCTAATACGGAACCAATAGCAATTTCCAATTCAGCCGGAACTTCGAGGAGAGAACTGATGGCCTTATATTGGCCTTTCAATTTGCCTGCCTTGGCCGCCTGGATTAAATTCTTGGCCCCTTCTGCCAAACCGGTCAGAGCATTTTCGGCCTGATCCAACACATCCAGCTGAGCTTTTAAGCGGGAGTGTTCTGATTCAAGACGGTTGAGTTCCTGGAAGTAAAGTTTCTCTTCTTCTTCCTTTTTGTTCAGTTCATCAATATGCTTGGCAGATGAAGCCTGCAATTCTTCATAGGTCAGTTGAGAAACTTCCAGTTTCTTTTGAGCATCATCTTTTTGTTTCGAAACTTCAGCCAATGCGGATGCGCTATTCTTAATATTGGTTGTGAGTGTCGTTTGTGTATTGGATTGTGACTCCATACGGCTGGTCAGCTCTCGTTGATGAGCTTTCACCTGTACCTGTTTTGATTCAGCCTCTGACAAAAGCCTTCGAGACTGTCTGAGTTGATCCTCAATTTTTTCACGCTCTTTTTGCCGGGTATCCAGTTGAGATTGGGCAATTTTCATTTGTTCTTGTGCTTCTTGCAAATCACCTTGAAGTCGGGTTTTTTCTTCGATCAGCGACTCCAGTTTTTCTTTTTGAATTACTGATTGCTCTTCATTTTTATTGAGATCATTTTTTAAACTGACTTCTTGATCACGCAGCGAGCGAAAACGCTCATCCAAGACAGCCAGATCGCGGCTAATTTTTTCGCGTCCAGAGTGGATGCCAGCAGATTCAGTGTGCCATTGATTTAATTCTTCACGCAACTGCATCAACCGTGTACGGGCAGTTTGCACATTGGCATCAATATCCATACGTTTCTGGCGGGCATTTTTTACTTTTTCTTCATGGTTGCGCAGGATCTCTTTAGAACGCACCAAATCTTTCTGGGTGTTCTGCCAGTGATAACCGTACCAATCTTTTAACAGTACTTGCAGGTCAGCTTGAACATGATCATATTCTTCGGCCCGCTTGGCTTGTCGTTCAAGGCTGCGTAAGCGTGGTTCGAGCTCAGACAAAATATCTTGAACCCGCTCAAGATTTCGCCGTGTGGAATCCAGACGAGTGATGGATTCTTCCCGTCTTGAACGGAAAAGACCAATACCTGCGGCTTCTTCAAAGAATTTGCGGCGTTCTTCTGGCCGCAAAGAAAGTGCTGCATCGACCAAACCCTGTCCGATGATGGTATAAGTACGTTCAGCCAAACCAGATTGCGCCAACAGTTCTGAAACATCCTTCAAACGCACCCGCTGCTTGTTTAACAGGTATTCATTATCCCCGTCTCGAGTCGCTCGCCTGGCTACTGAAACCTCAGAATAATCAATAGGCAGCCAACCGTCTTCATTGTCAAAGGTGACGGTCGCTGAAGCCATGCCCGCGCGCGGACGTTGATCAGAACCCGCAAAGATCATGTCTTCGGTTCTTTTTCCGCGCAGCAATGTGTAAGATTGTTCGCCTAGCACCCAACGTAATGAATCTGAAATGTTCGACTTTCCTGATCCGTTTGGCCCGACAATGGCAGTAATGTTGCCAGGGAATTCAAATACGACTCGACTGGCAAAAGTTTTATAACCGTGCAGTTCAAGAGCTTTTAGTCGCGGCTTCATTAATTCTTTTCCGATTTATTTGATATATGTTCTGTTAACCCTAATCTTTCAAGTGCGTTAATCGCTGCTTGTTTCGTGGCGGCTTGTTTACTAAAACCTACTCCACCGCCGTTTACTTTACCGTTGATGATCACATCGACTTCAAAAAGTTTTGAATGGTCAGGCCCTGATGCATTGCGGGTTAAATACTGTGGAGCCTGGTAGCCTTTTCCTTGTGCCCATTCTTGAAGTTTGCTTTTGGGATCTTCATCCTTATGGTTTTCAAGAATATCTTCTGAAGCAGTAATCAGCATTGGTTCAATAAACTTCATCACCCCATCAATTCCTTGTTCAAGATAGATGGCGCCAATCACGGCTTCGAAAGTGTCGCATAACAAACCTGACCGGTCGTTACCACCCGCCTGCGATTCACCTCGTCCCAAGCGCATGGCTTTACCTAAATCAATCATACGGGCAAAATCAGCCAGTTGTGCAGTGTGCACCAGTGCGGAGCGCATGCGTGTGAGATCGCCTTCAGGCATTTCTGGGTACCGATTGTATAACCAGGCGCCTACAATAAAATCCAA
>PNNU01000240.1 GCA_013824385.1 Anaerolinea sp. | reverse complement strand
GCTCCAACAGGCTGACGGCGGTCTTCTGCCCCACCCCAGGCACACCGGGGATGTTGTCAGAAGTGTCGCCCACCAGAGCTTTATAATCGACAACCTGGTCGGGATTCACACCCAAATAAGCCTTAACGTCATCAGCATTATAGTTCTTTGCCTCTGATATTTTAGTTCCAGAAAGGGCAACGACAATGCGGTCATTGACCAGCTGCAGCAGGTCGCGGTCGCCTGTGATGATCTTTACCCCAAAACCTTGTTCCACCGCCTGATAAGCGATTGTCCCGAGGACGTCATCCGCTTCGAACCCCTCTTTTTCAAGACGGGGAAGATGAAAAGCGTCTACCAACTGGCGGATTCGCTCAATTTGTGGTCGCAGGTCATCAGGCATTTTTGCGCGTGTGGCTTTGTAGCCTTGAAATAGATCGTTGCGGAAGGTTTTACCTGTGTCGAAGGCAACTGCCAGGTATTCTGGTCTTTCCTGTTCAAGCAGGCGCATCAACACATTGGCGAAACCCAAAATCCCGGCAGTGGGTTCACCAGATTTGGTTTGCAAACGTTCACTGCCCGCACCGGCGGTCAGGGCAAAATAAGCCCGATAGGCCAGGGCATGTCCGTCGATTAAATAGAGAACTGGGGGCATAGTAGCTTATCCTTTAATGGATGATTCAGGGAGTGCCAGTTTCGGGGTTCTTCCAGGCATTGGAGACAAATTCAAAGATCAAATTGGCTGGAGGTGGTTCTGACCCACTGACCGCCAGAAACTTGGATGACCAGAAATCGTTTGAAGTTTTTTTCTTGGCGATTTCAGGAAATTTTGCAAAAATGAGATTCGAGGTGAGATTGCGAACCTCATGCATGATCTGATTTGGGCAAACGCCCATAGGCACAGCGACCGACCAAAGCAGGTATTGCGGACGAATCGTGATGCTGGTCATACGCCAGCCCTGGTCTTCGTGAATATCCGGCATGGTGGTGCTGAGCTTCTCAGAAAGGTCGCGTGCCAAAAATTGTTCACGGTCTCCCGGAAGAAGCACGCAGGTGTAATTGAAACGGAACTCTTTCAAACTGGGTGGAGCAGGTGGGGCTGCCGGTTCATCCACCAAGACGGTTGCTGCAGCTGCGGTTGCCACCGGTTGAACATCAGCCAGGGTAGTTGTTGGAGCAGGAACGCTTTCCGTTTGAGGGGTGACTGCGCTCAACACCTCTGCAAAGGATGCGGGGATCGACTGCAGCGCTTCAATGGGGGCTTCCACAACAGGTTGAGTAGGTGAAATGGTTTGTTCCGCAACCGGTTCAACGGTGGGGGCGGCAACGGGTTCAATGGGTTGCGCTTGAGGAATGGGCTGTACAATAACCGGTTCGGCAGCGGGTTCAACAGAAGGTACTGGCGGAATTTCAGAGACCACTTCAGTGGTTGTCTCTTCCATTTCCCAAGGGAGTTTGAAGTCTATTTCTGGAAGTGGTTCAGATGGTGCTGCTGCAATACTCGCTGCACTCGTTATGCTGGCTGGTTCCGCAACAGCAGTCACATCTGCAGTTGTTTTTGTGTTCTCGTCAATTCCCGCAAATGGAGGAATACCTGTGGGGGCGGATTCCGCGGTTGTTAGGGGTTGAGGCGCACCTGATTCTGCGGATTGCACCGAATTCTCTGCTGATTCGAGTTCATTGACCCATTCGGGAACCTTTTTTTCTTCAACTGAAGCTGCTGTTTCAGGTTGTGGATCAGGCGCAGGCATTTGCTCAAGCAATTTGGACAGCTCGGCCAGTTCTTGTTCACTTATAGCGGAATGGGCTACTGTCGTTGGTTTTAACGATTCCTGATGAAACAACTGCAGCGCGTCCAATTCGTACTGGGCAACACCAGTAGCAGTTGTTTTCGTTGGTTCTTGTTGTAATGTTTTTAAGGCATCAATTTCTTCTTGAGCAATACCAGTTGTCGTTGGCGGCTTTAGCTTCAAGGATTCTTGTTCGAACAATTTCCGCGCATCCAGTTCAGCTTGTGAGACGGCATTGGCGGCTGACTGCGAGGCTTCTTGTTGTGATTTTATTAAAGCGTTAATATCATCTTGAGAAATCCCGGACGTTGTCGGTGGTTTCTGCTTCAAGGATTCTTGCTCGAACAGTTTTCGTGCATCCAGTTCAGCTTGTGAGACGGCATTGGCGGCTGACTGAGAGGCTTCTTGTTGTGCTTTTATTAAAGCGTTTATATCATCTTGAGAAATCGCGGACGTTGTCGGTGGTTTCTGCTTCAAGGATTCTTGTTCGAACAATTTTCGCGCATCCAGTTCAGCCTGTGAAACAGCATCAGCGGTTGGCCGCGGGGTTTCGTCTTCCAACGCCTTCAACATGTCAATTTCTTCTTGAGAAATGGGATTGGTCGTAGGTTTTGGTTTTACTGATTCTTGTTCAAAAAGTCTGCGCGCCTCCAGTTCAGCCTGTGAAACTTCATTTGCGGCTGGCTGCGGGGTTTCGTCTTCCAATGCCTTCAACATGTCAATTTCTTCTTGAGAAATTCCATTAGTAGTGATCGGCTTTAGCTTTAAGGATTCTTGCTCGAACAATTTTCGTGCGTCCAGCTCAGTTTGAGACATAGCAGAAACGGCTGGCGGCGCGGGTTCCGTTTGCAAAGCTTTCAATAAGTCGATTTCTTCTTGAGAAATGGCACGGGTATATGATTTCTGAGGTTCTTGTTGTTGCAGTTTAAGCATATCCAACTCATTTTGAGAAATGGTTGTGCTGTTCGGCTGCAGAGATTCAAGATTCTTATTTCTTGCATTGATTTCGGCAAGGGTTTGTTTGGCAATATCCTGCCGCAATTCACCCGTGGTTGGATAATGCTGCTGGAAATCATCTTTGACGTTATTCAGTTCTCGACGAACCAGTTGGATTGTGGCGTTCATCGGATAAACCAAAACCAGCACCACATTGCTCACCAACTTGGTGGCATACAAGAATCGGTCGCTTCCGTCGCCATCCAGCTTTAAGAAACGCGCCAGTTCGCTGTTCTCTTCTTCTTTCCAGTAGCGCGATAAAAACCCTGTTACATTATTGGTCATGCCTTCATTAATGGAACCGGCACTGGCAATTAATTGGTCTTTGATAATAATTAAAACGGTTTGAGCCGTGGTGGATTCAAGGATTTGTTCTGCTTTTCTACCACCAGTTTCGGGGATCTGCAGCCATTGTTTAACCAGATCATCCACTACTTTAACTTGCACAATGCCCGCCATTGGCTGGTCCGAAAACAAACTGGTTAGCGCTTTGCCGATTTCCTGGCCTGAAAAAGGTTTGGTCAAGAAACCGTTGACCACCAATCCTTCCAACACCGGGTGTTGAGAATTATTATCAGGCGGGAACACAAGAATTTTGAGTTCGGATTGCAGCGCGGCAAGGTCGCGGGTGAATGCAGCCACCTGAATATCATCCAATTCACCATCAACAATGGCTACTTCAAAAAAATTGCTATTGGCCAGGTTTAAGGCTTCATGAGCACTTAATGCAACAGTCACTTGATAGCGCCCACCTTCTTCAAGGTGTGAACGCAATTGCTGCAAAAATTCAGTATCTGGTGAAACGACCAAGATCACACGTTGCATTTAAAAAGTGTATCACGGCGTTATTATCGATGCAAGCAAAATCCAACAGGCACGCTTAAGGGTTTTGATAACCTCCCCAAGGCAGTCATCCTGTGGCATAATCCTTTTATCATTTTAATAAAAGGAAATTCCGTGCAAATTAACTCGATTTGCGTCATTGGACTTGGATACATTGGGCTGCCCACTGCAAGCACTTTTGCCACTCACGGAGTGCAGGTCACAGGTGTGGATAATAATCCTGATGTGGTGAAAAGCCTGCAATCAGGAAAAGTGCATATTTTCGAACCCGGGCTTAACGAAGTGGTTCAAGCAGCCATTGAAAGTGGCAAGTTTCATATTTCTCAAAAAACGGTGGCTGCGGATGTATTTTTAATAGCAGTTCCCACCCCATTTTATGACGGCAAAAAAGCTGATATGCGTTTCGTGGATGCTGCCGCGGAATCCATTGTACCGGTGCTGCGTAAGGGCAATCTGGTGGTTTTAGAATCCACTTCTCCTCCTTTGACCACCCGTGAACGCGTGCTGCCTATTCTTGAAAAATCAGGTCTCAAAGCTGGTCAAGACTTTTTGTTGGCCTATTCCCCCGAACGCGTGCTGCCCGGCAAGATCATGGAAGAATTGATCCACAATTCACGTGTGATTGGGGGCATCGACCAGGCTTCGGCTGAAGCCGGCCGTGAGCTTTACAGCACCTTTGTGGAAGGTGAGATATTCACCACTGACTCAACCACTTCTGAAATGATCAAATTGATGGAAAACACCTATCGCGACATCAATATCGCCATTGCCAATGAATTCTCACGCCTGGCTGACCGCTTTGGCGTGGATGTATGGGAAGCCATCTCGATTGCCAACAAGCATCCGCGGGTAAAGATTCTCAATCCCGGTCCGGGTGTGGGCGGCCATTGTATCAGCGTGGACCCCTGGTTCTTTGTTGAAACTGCCCGTGATATTACGCCGTTGATCAGTACCGCACGAAACGTGAATGACCAACAGCCTGATTTTGTGCTCTCGTTGGTCAATCGGGCTTTGGGTGATTTGAAAGCCAAAAAAATTGCCGTGTTAGGACTGGCATTCAAGCCCGATGTGGATGATCTGCGCGAAAGCCCGGCGGTCGAGGTAGCTGAAAAGCTGCATGCAGCTGGTGCTGAAGTGATCGCTTGTGAACCCTACAAGCCAGATTTCAAAATTGAAGGCGTCACCGTTAAAGCTTCGTTGGAGCAAGTTGTCAAATCCGCGGATGCTATAATGTTTCTGGTGGGGCATACCCAATTCAAATCACTCAAACCCACTGATCTCCAAAGAATGACTTCATCACGCTTGATTATTGACTGCGTGGACGCTTTGGACTGGGAAAAACTTGAAAACCGGAAAGCCTGGCTCGACGCAGGTTTTACTGTATACCGTCTTGGAGATCGCAAGAATCAATAATTAATGACTGACTTACGAGTGCTTTCGATTTTTGGAACCCGGCCCGAAGCCATTAAGATGGCTCCGGTGATCAAGGCGTTGGAAAGCACGCCCGGCATCACTTCGCGCGTATGTGTAACCGCCCAGCATCGTGAAATGCTGGATCAGGTGCTTGAACTCTTCGAGATCAAACCCGATGTTGACCTGAACCTGATGCGGCCGAACCAATCCCTGGCTCAACTGACCGCCCAGATCCTTGAAAATATTGATCCCGTGCTCGCGGATGAACACCCTGATTGGGTGCTGATTCAGGGCGATACCACTACCGTTATGGCGGCCAGTCTGGCTGCTTTCTACCGCGGTATTAAAGTGGGTCATGTAGAAGCCGGCTTGCGTACGAATGATAAACTGCAACCTTTTCCTGAAGAGATCAACCGTCGCATTGCCAGCGTCATCGCGGATTTGCATTTTGCCCCAACTCAACTCAGCCGTGAGAATTTACTGCATGAGGGCATCCCTGATCAGCAGATTATTGTCACCGGCAACCCCGCCATCGACGCTTTGCAGCAGATCGTCAAGTTGCCGGTCCCTGCCCAGGTGGTTGCATGGTTGAAAAAATGGGGAATTAAAGATGGCAAACGGCGCCTGGTGTTGATTACCGCTCACCGGCGGGAAAACTTTGGTGAACCCATTGAAGGGATATGTGAAGCCATTAAAGCGCTTGCCAACCATTATGGCGAGGCAGTGCAATTGGTTTACCCGGTGCATTTGAACCCCAATATACAAGACCCA
>PNNU01000239.1 GCA_013824385.1 Anaerolinea sp. | reverse complement strand
AGTATTGAAGAACGCGCCACGGCAGTGGGATTGGTGACCCTTTCCAATCTTGTGGGTACAGCTTTGGGTATGGTCTTGACGCCTATCCTGACCACCACCATGAGCATTCCCAACGTTCAATTGCTCTACGGCGGTATTGCGGCTTTTTCAGCCGTTTTGTTCCTCATTTTTGCCCGTGAAAAACCGGCCACACCTCCATGCGAAGCAGGGCAAGAAGTACGCGCACTCATGCTGGACGGCCTCAAACATGCATTAAAAATAAAATCCTTCTGGCTTTATTTGTTCGTGTCATTTATCGGCATGGGAATATTCAATGGCATTACAACCTGGGTGGAACCCATCATTCGTCCACGCGGATTTACAACCACAGAAGCCGGTACTCTGGGTGCACTGATGTTGGTTGGCGGCGTGTTGGGGGCAGTGATCATCCCGCCTTTTTCTGATAAATCGCACAAGCGCAAGATCTTCCTGTTGTTGGGTTTTGCGGCTGCAGTACCCGGTCTGATCGGATTAACCTTTAGCACCAGCTTATGGCTGCTTTATGTCTCTGCTTTTGCCCTGGGTTTCGCCATTGTCAGCGCCAGCCCCATTGGCATGCAATATTCTGCCGAGATTACTTATCCAACCCCTGAAGGCACTTCCAATGGCTTGATCCAGTTATTCGGTCAGGCTTCGGTAGTGTTTGTTTACATCATGGAAGCGCTGAAAATGCCAAACGGCGCTTTTACACCGGCGCTCTTATTTTCGATTGGTATGATCGGCATCAGCGTCATCTTGATAACGCAAATGAAGGACGGCGGTCGTCTGGCAGTAAATAAGTAACGTTATTTTGTTTATTTCTATTATTAAAGGTTGGATCATTGCTTTATACCCAACCTTTATCTTTTTTTTATGGCAGATATTATATAACCCTTCATAATACTGTTATTGTAAAGTTTTTAATTAAGAGAGGGAATTATGGGATTAACAGAAATTATTCAGCATCAAGGGAAAAGTATTGTCTTGGTCAATCTTGCAAATTGCTCTCCGCAAACCACCTTCACCGTGTTGGATGAAGCTGCGGCTGTGATATCAAAAAGTGCTCCGAAAAGTGCGTTGATTTTAACAGATTCAACTAATGCGATTTACAATTCGGAGGTCTCCACCGCCATGAAAAATTTCTCATCGAAAAACACACCATATGTTAAAGGCTCAGCTGTCGTTGGAGCGGATGCCATGCGCAAGGTGCTGGTAGCTGCCATCCGTGTAGCGACCAAACGTGATATCAAAACTTTTGACACTCGAGAACAAGCCATGGATTGGCTGGTTAGTCTATAGATTAAACCGATCCATCTGGTTTTATTAATTAAATGAGGCGGATCTAAACTTGCCTCAAATATCCATCTTTGAAAGTTTTTTTGAAGGTGAATATCGCATCCAATAAGACGCAGTTAAAACATTTAAAACCAAACTGTGTCGATAGATAGAACATTCAAAGGTGAATAAATGGGCAGCACTCAGACTGTAAGTTACAAAGGCAAAGAGATTTTCATCACTGATGTTTCAAAATGTCAGCCAGATGAAGCTACCCGGGTATTTGATGAGGCCATCCACAAAATCACCAAACTGCCGCTCAAAAGTGTTTTGTTAATCACAGATTCATCTGATGCAGTTTACAACTCCGAGACATCCACTGTGACCAAACATTTTTCATCAAGCATTTCGGCGCATATTAAAGGGTCCGCCGTTGTTGGAGCGGATAGCATGAAAAAGATCATGATCTCTACTTTGAGATTATTAACCAAACGAGACATCAAGACATTTGACACTCGCGAACAAGCCATGGACTGGCTGGTCAGTCTGTAAAGGAGATACAAACGGGTTACTTTTCTAGACTCCCGCGGTTTTTGATGATAAACGCGGGAGTCTGAATTTAAAAACACTTTGATATTACCCGCCGCCAAAGGGTGGAAGAATGGTCACTTCTGCGTTGAGCGGAAGCACCTCCTCGCTGATGAATACCTGCCCGCCGTTGACCGTCATCATCACCTTGTTGAGTTGAAAGGCCAGGGCAGGGTAATCGTGTTTGAGACGTGCTTTGAGGCCATCCACGGTGCAGGTGAGGGGCACTTCCAGGGCGAGGCAATCCGTGCCAGCCTTCTCTTTCAGGTTGGCATACAGGCGAACGGTGAGGGTGTGGGTTGGAACATTCATATTTTTAATTCTAGCATTATTATGCAATTGTTTCCGAATCCTTTTTCTGGGATTCGGAAACCTGCCCTAAAAAAACTTAACTCAGCGAGAACGAAAACAAAAACACTTGTGCGAAGTAGGGCAAGGTTCCGATTTCTGGTAAAAGAAATCGGAACCTTGAAATAGAAAAACTCCCGCAAGGGGAGTTTTGAGGTGGGCGCGATACGAACGCAGTGAGCGCAAAGCGGTGCGAGAACCTAAACAAAAACTCCCGCAAGGGGAGTTTGAGGTGGGCGCGATAGGGCTCGAACCTACGGACCTCACGGATGTGAACCGTGCGCTCTAACCAACTGAGCTACGCGCCCATTATTAAATTGTCTTGCATTTGTTTGCGCCTAACCAACTTGTCCCCAAGGGGATCTTCGAAGCTACGCGCCCGTTATTCAATTGACTTCCAACTTCAGCGCCTAACCAACTGTCCCCAAGGGGATCATGAAGCTACGCGTCCTCAATTGCGGTCAAAATTATAGCATTGGTTAATCCATTTCGCAAGCAAACACAATACCAGTCCATCAAACTAAATCTACCAAAAAGCTTGACAAGGGGTTTATACTTAAAATATAGAAAATATATTCTATATTTTAAGTGCTGCATTGTTCTTTAATAACTTCATAAATCTCTGGAGCATCTGTTGGATGATAAACCTTAAAAATATCCTTGTATCTCTTTGTGATTAGTACATAAATTCAAATCAAAACAAATCTACAGATTCTATAGTTTGAAAGCTAAAAATGATTTGTTTTTATTTGTTTCCCGTTTTTACATACAAAGATTCAATTCATCTTAAGGGAAACTGTTGCACTCGAAAACGCTTGGGTTTTCCTGTCCTGATGAATTGTGTCCTTCATGACTTATCTCTGAATGCAATTGTCCTGATCATTTTACTCCCGAGAAGGTATGTGCATGGTAAACTCAATTTTCAGATATGATCAAGAATCATCATTATTGAAAGAATTCCATGTCTCTAACTCAACGCACGCTTCCATTTGGTATCCCGCGCAACCTGGCAGTCATCGCAGTTTCCATATTCTTCTGGGGGTTGGGTGAAGGCTTGTTCATCTTCTTCCTCCCTCTGACCCTGCAGCGCTGGGATGCATCCACGGTGCTGATTGGCGGTATCTTGAGCATGATCGGCGTGGTGATGACGCTCGTGCAGGTGCCCTCTGGTTACCTCTCGGACCGTTTTGGCACGCGTCCGTTGATCCTCATCGGCATGGGGTTGGGCATCTCCTCAGCGCTTGTCATGGCCTTTGCAAGGGCTTTGCCGCTGTTTGCAGGCGGTTTGCTGGCGTATGGTATGACCTCATTGATCAATCCGCCTTTAAATAGCTATGTGACCAGCCTGCGCGGCAAATGGACAGTGCAGCGCGCCATGACCTTCATTGCCGCGGCAGGCACCATCGGCGGCATTTTAGGACCCATGCTCGGCGGCAAGATTGCCGACGCTTACGGTCTGGATATTGTTTTTCGTTATTCATCTGGATTATTCATTACCTCGGCGCTGGTTTTTTTGCTCGCACGCAGATCCGTTGAGCAGGCAGTTCCTGAACCCATCGAGGAACCTGTTAAGAAAATCAATCCGCTGACCAACCCGCGTTTTCTGGGATTACTTTCGATACTCATTTTGACTATCGTGTTCCTCAGCGTGCCTCAGCAACTCACTTCTATGTATCTACAAAACATCAAGCACCTTTCCACCCAGCAGATTGGCATGATGGGCACAGTATCAGGTATCGTTACAGCATTAATGATGCTTGTATTGGGTAATCTCAATCCTTCTATTGGAATGTTTATTGGGCAGGTGATGATTTCCAGTTTTGCGATCCTCATGTGGCGAGGTAAGGGACTGTTCGCCTTTTTCGCTGGCTACGCACTGATCGGCGGCTACCGGCTTTATCGGGTCATGGCGCTGGCCTATTCGCGTTCGCTTGTGCAAGAGGGGAATGTAGGTCTGGCCTACGGTCTGGTGGATACCGGCAACGCGCTGGCCATGATCGCAGCTCCACTGCTGGCAGGCCTGCTGTTTGACATCCAACCCGTGGCAGTCTATACAGTTAGTTTGGGGATGTTGGTGATCACAATGGGGTTGAATTATTTGTTTTTGAGAAAGAAACGAGAGCAAAAATCAGGTTGAAGAACGAATAACACTGGTTATCAAAAGAAAATTATAACCACCTTGACAAGGCTGGTGAAAGCCTTGTCAAGGTGGTCTGTTTGAGGCAAATTGAACTACCCAAATCGGCCGGTGATGTAATCCTGGGTGCGTTTGTCTTTGGGCTTCAAGAACATATCTTTGCCGCCGGAATACTCGATCAATTCACCCATCAAGAAGAATGCCGCGTAATCAGCCATACGTGCCGCTTGCTGCACATTATGCGGCGCGAGGATGATGGTGTACTTTTCCTTCAGTTCCGTGAGCAGCGATTCGATCTTCGAGGTCGAGACCGGGTCAAGTGCGGAGGTGGGTTCGTCAAGCATGATGACTTCAGGTTCCAGCGCCAGCACTCGAGCAAGACAAAGGCGCTGCTGCTGTCCGCCTGAGATGGCGAAGCCTGAGTCAGTAAGCCGGTCGTAGACTTCGTCCCACAAGACAGCCTGGCGCAGGGCACCCTCGACTGCGGCGTCCAGTTTCTTCTTGTTACGCTCACCTGCCATCATCAACCCATAAGCCACGTTTTCATAAATTGAGAGAGGCAGGGGAACTGGCCGTGAGAAGACCATGCCGATCTTGCGGCGCAATTCAATCACATCCAGTTTGGGGTCCAAAATATCGATACCGTTGAACAGAACCTCTCCGGTCATGGTCATAACGTCCGCCAAATCGTTGAGGCGGTTCAACACCCTCAGAAAAGTGGACTTTCCACCGCCGGCGGGGCCAAACAGCACGGTGATGGCGTTAGCTTCAATCTCCATGTTGATTTTGCGCAGACTTTCATTCTCGTCTGAGTAGCGGATGCTTAGGTCGTGTACGATGAATTTTTTCATGAACCTACCACTGCCTTTTCGCGCGTGCCCGGCTGCGGATGATGGTGGCAACCAGGTTCATGCCCAGCACAAAGATCAGCAGCACCAGCACGGTGCCGTATTGAATCTTGATCGGCATGCCAGGCACTTGAGTGGAGATGACAAAGATGTGATAGGGTAGGGCCATGGTCGAATCCATAATGGATTTTGGCAGTTCGGGCAGAAAGAAAGTGGCGCCGGTAAAGAGGATGGGTGCGGTTTCACCTGCAGCGCGTTCAAGCCCGAGAATGACGCCGGTGATGATGCCGGGCAGTCCCTGCGGGAGGATGACCTTCCAGATGGTTTGCCAACGGGTGGCGCCCAACGAGGTGGAGACTACTCTGAATGAATTGGGCACGCTTCGCAGTGCTTCTTCGGTGGTACTGATGATCACCGGTAAAGTCATTATTGAGAGAGTAAGTGAAGCAGACAGGATGCTGGTTCCAAACTTGAGAAAGAGTACGAACAATCCGAGGCCGAACAAGCCATAGACCACAGAGGGGATGCCAGCCAGGTTGATGATCGCGATTCGGATTAATCGCGTCAGGCGGTTGTCTTGG
>PNNU01000238.1 GCA_013824385.1 Anaerolinea sp. | reverse complement strand
CAAAGGGGACTCCCCGAGTTTCCGCACCGCTGTCGGGTGTGACCTCTTTGCCGTCAAGAGCGAAATTGACGATGGGATGCCCACCGCCTGCCCCTAAGGGGCCACCGGCGGCTGTCTCATCCAATATGATCGGCTGATCCCCTTGCAGGAGGGCTTCCTGAATTTTCTGAGCATCAGCCGTAGCCTCGGCGACCACTTCGGAGGAGACTCCGGCATAAACGTCCTCATCGAGGACAATCTCAGTCATCCGGCCGAGATCTAGTTGGGTTGGCGGGGGCCCGTCCAGCATAATGGAAGCGCTGCCGTCACTCTCTGTGATGATTGTTTCGTCGGCAAATACTGGACTGTTGGGGGCGAGGATCCTCATCGTCCCATCAGGCGCTACGGCCTTTACCGTCCCGTAAAGGATGAATACCTTACCGATGACCTGATTTCCTGCTCCGCTTCCTATCTCTGCATTCTTAGCCATGATGAAGTTCCTCATATAGTGATTTGCATTTTATCATTTTCCCCTTTTTCTATGGTTACAGACTATATCTTTTTATTTCCAAAGTCTATTGTACCTTAGTACAGGTTTTTCACTTTTTTTCTTTGCCCCCTAGATCAGAGCGTAAGGAGTAAAAAAAGTCCGAACTGGAGATGATGGTTTCGTTGTCATAATCGAGAATCTTCTTCAGTTCAATAAATACCCCCGTCAATGTCTAATGACAACATGGGTATAGGAAAAATTTTAAAAAAAGCAAAATTGACTAATAAACTAAAACACTATTACATAAACTCTTTAATACTCTATCAAAAACCAGAATGGAGTCTTTCAATAGAGTATTCGGTATGAACACTAAAAAACTTAAGGTCCCTGGATGACATTTTCCCATTGTACACTCCCCTTTACCTTCTCATCTTTCTCCTTACCCCGCTAACCCTATCAATCCAAGACCAAGGAGCATTTTTGAGAGTTGCCAGTTTTCAAGTCGCCAGTTTTCCTTGACTTACAAATGATCATTGATTATGCTCCGATCGTCAAAAAGCAATGCCTTGGTGCGCTGGTTCATCATTAGTTTTTTTGTGAAAAGATCTTTAAACATGGAATCCATTCAACAGCAATACCGAATTTACACACCATCGTCCTTGGGCTTGCGTGTGAGCTATAAATGTAATATCAACTGTCGTTTTTGTTACAACATTTCAACCGCAAAAAGCGAAATCACTATGGAAGAGGAACGACTCCTGAATGTGATTGATCAATGTCACGAAAACGGATTTAAATCAGTTGGTTTTAGTGGTGGTGAGGTATTTCTATTTGCTCCAACACTTTACAAGTGTATCCGGCGATCCCGCGATTTGGGTTATTCCAGTATCGGCATTGTGAGTAATGGTTATTGGGGAAAAACCGTTAAGTCAACAAAACATGTATTAAACCAATTGATTGACGCGGGCTTTTCTCCACCGAAGGATCGTGTGAGTATCAGCGCGGGTGAGTTTCACATGGAATTTTTAGAGTGGACCCATGTGCGCAATATAGCCAATGAATATTATAACTTATTTTCAAAACCATTATACATCGATTTTGAGGTCACTCCTGAACGGAAATCCTTGATAGATCAATTCAAGGCTTATATGGTAGAACAGAAGGTACCGGAACATGCTTATGATCTGCACGTCCGTAGGTGTATTGCCAATGTGGGACGTTGGAAGGAACTTTCGGGCATGCCGGTTACTCCAAAGGCCATTGCCAGCTTCAGGAAATGCAACTCAATCAACCGCTTTATAGTCGCACCGGAAGGTGAGGTGATGCCATGCTGTGGATTCAATCGTTATATAAAAAACATTTCTGTTGGAAATGTCAACACGCATTCCGTCGCCGAAATTCTCGATCAGGCCCAAAACCACACGGTTACCCGTTATTTGACCGTGGCTCCCTTGAACGAAATTTATGAGGAGCTCAGCAAGAAATGTGAACTGCCGTCCAATTTTTCCGTCATTTGTGAACTCTGCGAGGCCATTTTTGACAAACAGGAACATGTAGACTACCTTGAGAGCATCGCGGATGAATTTCTTGCACGCTATCGTAAGGCTCTTCCGTAGAGGGCCTTATAGCCTGTTTGGTGATTAGAGTTTATTTTCTAAGGTTTTGCGAATCAAGGCCACATAGCAATGACAATGATCGTTATCCACGGAAGACCCTCGTTTGCCATACGACATGAATCGGTATGATCACCACTGCCATGGGGAATGCGACTCAAGAAGAGCTGCAATGCCTTGACTTGAGGTTGAGCGTCGTTTGCTCAAATTTTTCGAGACCAGAATCGGCTCGCCACATCCTTTCCGTAATCTTCGGTACCGTATCCAACATTTTGTTGGATTTATTGCCAGTTTTCCCTTGACATATAAAATGATCTTGTTTTATGCTCCGACCGTAAAAAACAATGCTATTATCAATAATTATAATAATCGTGGACGATGATCCCCCTGAGACAAAGACTCCTGTCAATATTAATTAATTCTCGCTGAAGGCACAAAATATGGGAGTAACCAAGAAGCTACTCTATCGTGGTGAGATTTTGAGCAAACCGCGCCACCGTAATCTATTCCTTGATATGGAAGAAAACATCCATTTTCATTTCCGTGATTTGCGCATCGAGCTGAGTCGGGATGAATTCGAAAACATTTGCGAGACGTTTGGCAAGCAGTCGCAAGAACTGCTAGCCGTCATCCGGCAGACAAACTACCAGGATGGCAAACTGGCCAATGCCAACCAGGATGGTGTGCGCATCTGGACTGAATCGCAACTCAATGCCAATGTCAAATATCACCCCCAGCGCCTCTCGTTGGAAGCGTGCAGTGACGGCTATCATTTCCATTATCGCAACTTCAAATTCTTGATCGACGAGGCGGACTTTCGCCAGATGGTGAAGCTGTTCGGGCATCTGGATATAGATGGCCCGTACGCCACAACCTATAACGAAGTGCTGGAACTGTTGGAGGCGAATGATCTGGATTTCATGTTGGATGCCGGCAACGTGCCCAACGAGGTGTTGGCCCTGCTCGTCGCCGCCTATCATCTGCCCAAAATCCGGGAAGTTTTCAAGTTGATCGGTTTTACCGAGGAAACAACGACGAATGGCTTATGCTATCAGGGGGCAAAGCTCAAGGTGCTGGTCACGAGGGACAAGAAGGGTGTCCCCATGGATTATCAGCGTTTGCGTGGCTTAAAACAGACAGAACCTCTCATTGATTTTCTGGCCCGCCAGGGGGCTGGTATGAATCCCAACCTGGTGAACCGGATCAAACTACAAGTTCTGGATATCTATTATGCCCTCTTAGCCAATCCACCGTTGCATGTGATGACTGACATGCAATACTGGCTGTTTACGGCATCCAGTGAGCAGGTCATTTTTCCCTATAGCCAGGCGCCCGCTGGCGCGAATGAGGCTAAAATCATGTACAAGACATGGGCCGCATTATTGGGGCATCTCGGGTTGTCATTCATCAAGCCCGACAAGATCCAGTTTGCGGCCGACGAGCAGGCCGCCATGCAAAAGCTGGTGACAGAAACGCTCCACAAAGAGATCGCCTCCCGCGGCGCAGTGGACAAGATCTACCTGATGGGCTCGACATTGCGGGGCAACATGGGGTACTACCGCGTACCGTTTGTCCATGGACTCAATGCCAAACTCGGTTCGGATATCGATATTCTTGTCGAAATCCACCCGGAACGGGAGATGCATATTCCCACCAACTGGCGTTTGATCAATCCGGAATCCTCCACCAGCGGTTGCGCTGTCTATCACGTCACCCAGATTCCCCTGACCCAAGGGGCCGGGGAATGGGCCTCACGCCATCCCCATATCCCTTTTGTACATCATCTCGTGGATGCCTATATGTTCCTGCCATCCCAGAAGAAGGATGACGCCAAGAACGCCTTCTTACGCAAATTCTCAGCCAAAATGTTCTTTGACCGCAGCCAGAATGGCGTCATCACCGTTGAAGGCCCTGAACAAAGAATCGCTCGCCAACTTGCCCAGCGTTACAACTTCCCACAGGTGATCGTAGAACCCATGAAGATGTCCACCGAGAATCTCCTTTACAAGGTCTTTGCTGGGGACCGGATAGCCGTTCTCAAGTTGTTCAAGGTGGCTGGCAACTACAAAAACACCCGCATTGCCGAGCACACCGCCTATGAAGCCGAACTCATCTCCAAACTCATGGCGCGCGGTGTGGTGACGGCGGAGATCTTCCGGCCCATTGCCGGGGCCGATACCACCACGGAGGGTTATCCGGCACTCTTATTCGAATACATCCACGGGGCGGTGCTGTCCCGTCCCGAATATCCCCTGGAGAAAATCGGTGCGGCATTGGCTCATATGCATCGTGTGCAATTGGATGACCCAATGGCGTTGACCACCACATTTACGTTCGAGGATGTCTGCCAGATTTGGCTGCCCTGTTTCGACATCTTCCACCGTAACACCACCCTGGCTGCCGACGTGGTAGAGGCCTTCGACCGGCTTGCGCTTTGGATAAAACCCTTTCTGGACAAGGCCTACCGTAAAAAAATGTATTCCAGCAGTCCCGCAGTTCACAATCACGGCGATGTCACCCCCAAGAACGTGATGATCAACCAAAACGGCGACGCCTGCTTCTTTGATTTCAATAACTGCTATTACGGACCACGCCTGCTTGATGTCCTCGACGGGGGATTCGAGTTCTCTCTGGCAGAAAAATACGTCCACATGGCGGATTTCACCCGCTTCGACGCCTTTGTCAACCACTATGCCACGCATAATCCATTGACCATATCCGAAAACAAAATGCTGACCAAATGGATCACCCTGATGGGGATCATCAAATTTACCAAAGAAATCCGTGTGCTGCTGGAAAGACCCAAGGAAGCGTTGCGCCGCCAGCGGGCTTTGGCCATTGCCGGATTTATCTCCACGCGATTGAAAAAAAGGGCATAATCATGATTCCATGGAGATATCTGGTGCTTGGCGTGGCCATGGCACTGTGTTCTGCCATCGAAGCCCAAACCGCGACGCACATTAGTATCCGTTTTGTGGTTAGCGAAGATCTCGGACGTGACGCCGCTCAACAGACGGCCACCAAAATCAAGCTCAACACCTATGTAGCCGAATTAAATCAGTACTATAAAACCAGTGCGGTAGAACTGAACGCCGAGTTGGTGGAGGTTACTTTTTCCCCAATCCTCTCCGTGGATGCCGTCCAGATTCTCGACGACATGCAGCACGAACAAAAAGGTTTTTACAATCTTTTCCGACAGGCACACGCGACAGGCGCAGACTATACGGTGGCGGTGGTTAAAAGACTTACTCAGAATGGCAAACCCGGTTGCGGACGCGCACAGGCGGTCAACCAGACCCGCGAGGCCATTTCATCATTGACCAAGTCACTGATGGTTTTCAACTTTGTCTGCGGCTCCCACACCCTAGCGCACGAATTGGGTCATCTGATGGGCTTGAATCATGGCACCCTGGTCGATTCCTGCCAACCCAATCATGGCCACAAATCAGCCATCGCACCCTATGCCAACGGATATGGGGTCGGCAACTGCGATAATCAACCGCAACCCGGCGAATTCGGTACCATTATGGTGGGAGGCTGGATGGGCAAGGTGATGGGGAATGACAAGGGCAGTCTGCCAATGTTTTCCAACCCGCGCATTCACGACCCGCGTTGCGGGGTCAAGCAAACCTGCGGAGACCCGAAAATCGGCGACGCGGCCCGCGCCTTGAATGAAAACGCACCCTATTACAGGAAGGCTCCTAGGCCTGCGATGCCCGGTCAAGCACCTTCTATACG
>PNNU01000237.1 GCA_013824385.1 Anaerolinea sp. | reverse complement strand
TTAAATATAACAAACAAAAATTTGAAAGTCAATACCGTCCGCACAGAAAATGACAAACTAAATTTTTTGATAAGGATCTGGAATTTCTTCGGATCTTTATCGGTTTGATTTATTTATTGTCTGTAAATAGGGTCAAAAAAGAGCGGTCTTATAAGGTTAATAAAGAGGATAAAAGGACAAAACAAATCGAATAGTGAGCGGCGACTACCCGCTCACTATTCGATTTGTTCCAAACTTACATGATTAATTCTTTTTCAATATCCTCAGCAGTCCCTGCCCACGGACCTGGTACTTCCTGCTTTAAAGAGGTCACCGCTCCAGCCCAACGACAAGCCGTTTCTGCATTTGCGGTTAGCCGCTTGGTGATATATGTTGAAAAACAAGTGTCTCCCCTTCCTGTCCTGCCTGCCAGTGATCGAGGGGTAAAAGGTGCTGAAAAAAACTTCCCATCCGCAAAAACTGTTACTCCAGAAGATTGAGTTAATACGATCTCCTGCGGTCCCATTGAGTGCAGTTTGATCGCAGCCTCATGAAGATCAGATAAACCAGTTAAATATTCTGCTTCTGCTTTATCCACTTTAAGAAAAGTGATGCATTTTAGACCTTCAACCATATCCGCCCAGGGGCGAAAGACCAGATCATTCTCCACTGGTACACGCACAAATCCTTGAATATCCAACGCGAGACGTGCTCTTTTTGATAATGCCTGCAACAGAGATAAATCCACTTCGCCCGCATAGAGCGGCGAAAGCATGATCACTTGAGTTTTTAAATCTGGGATTTCTGAGAGGGAGAATTTTCCACCAAACCCAATCGGTTTGCAGATCCGGGTTTCCATATTGGAAGACTGGTAGTAATTGGCGATCCCTGAGGTTCCATCTGCAGGAGTGGCATACACTTCTACACCTTCCAATCGCAGTTCTTCCAATCTTGAAAAGTCATCCGGATGCAGCCTCGTTATCACCGCCACACGTGCCCCTAATCGTTTGATCACCACGCTACCGTAATACACCCCACCGCCTGATGCGATTTCTTCAATACCATCAACGATAAGTTTGTCTTTGGCAAAATTTCCGATCATCACCACATCAAAATCAGACATGTTTTTTCTCAGCGGGTAGCACCTGGATGCAACCTTCAGCAAACCCGACAGTCACTTGTTCACCTTCCGGGAAAAGCGCCATCACGTATGGGTCTGTTTCCAACCCGGTGATCTTCTGTCCGCTGACTTCAATATCATATTCCACCACATCGCCCAGATATACGGCCCTGCGAATCACACCCTTGTGAAGTTCACCGGTTTTCTTTACTCGAGTCATCTCGGGGCGGACAACCAGGGTTACTTCTTCCTGTTTGGTGAATTCACGCTGGATGTTTTTCAGAGAAATAACTTCACCAAGCGCTTTAACGATCAATTTATCTTCCTTCTGCTCTTGGACTACGCCGGACACGAAATTTGCCCTGCCGATAAAATTTGCCACAAATCGACTGGTTGGATACCGGTACATCTCCACAGGGGTACCAATTTGCTCAATAATCCCCTGGTTCATGACCACAATCCGATCTGAAAGCGTCATTGCCTCAATCTGATCATGGGTGACATAAACGCTGGTGATATTCATCTCTTTTTGAATTCTGCGAATCTCCGTACGCATTTCTTCTCGCAATTTCGCATCCAGGTTTGAGAGTGGTTCATCCATTAATAATACTTTTGGTTCCATTACCAAGGCGCGAGCCAGAGCCACTCGCTGCTGTTGACCACCTGATAGTTGGGTTGGAGCTCGATCGCCATACCCTTCCAAATGGACCAGAGCGAGAACTTTATCCACCCGTTTTGCGATCACTGACTTGGAGAGTCTTTGAACATTTAACCCGTATGCAATATTCTCAAATACCGTCAAATGGGGAAATATTGCATAACTCTGAAAAACCATAGACATTTCACGTTTGTGCGGAGGTAATGAGTTGATCTCCTGCCCATCCAGAATAATATTCCCAGAAGTAGGGAACTCAAAACCCGCAATCATACGCAAGGTTGTGGTTTTACCGCAACCGCTGGGACCGAGCAGGGTGACTAATTCTCCTTTTTTAATATCCAGATTTACATTATGAACTGCTGTTACTTCACTCACACCGCCACGTGGGGGAAACACTTTGGTGATATTCTCCAGTGTTAAATACATCGTTTTTTCCTCAGCCATTTTAGAATCCTTGGCTCATATCAACAGAGCCCCTTCCCTTAAACAATTTATTAACGATTAGATTGAGAATTACGATAGCGACCATGACAAATATGATGATGACTGTCGAATATGCCGCTGCGATACTCACTCCGCCTTGTTCCCATTCACTTAATATCGAGGCTGTCACAATCCTCCATTTAGCGCTAACCAGGAATATAATTGCTGACAGACTGGTCATATGCCTGGTAAAGCTGAAGATCAGACCTGCCAACAGGGCAGGGAGGATGAGAGGAAGAGTGACCTTTCTGAAAGTGTATTGTGCATCTGCGCCTAATATGTTCGAGGCTTCTTCGATTGAAGGATCAATTTGTTGTAAAGCAGCAACCCCGGAACGAACTGAGGCAGGAAGGCTGCGGACAATGAATGCAGCCATGATGATATATGCTCCACCAACCATTCCAAAAGGGATACCGATAAAGGAGAGTGTACAAGGTACAGCAAGGCCTAAAACACCAACTCCAATTCGAAAACCTCTGAATTTTACACCTTGCAACAAGATGACTCCAGCAAAAACAAGTGCGATAGCTAACAATGAAGGAGTTGGCTGAATGAGCACCTTTAAGTAATCTGAAAACTGAAAGATTGCGTTACTCCAGAAACCTCTATCAAGTGAACGGCTGTAATCAGCAATTGGTTTTGCAATTACGACTGCCCAATTGGTAAGCATCACATATAAACCGATCAAACCAGCGAAAAAAGGTTTTGTAAATTTTCTTTGTGAGACCATTAAAAAGGCTGCTATCGCCACATACATTCCACCAAGGCAAAAATACATTGTGCGAGGGTCAATTTTAGTGAGGCTTACTCCTAATGCAGTACCAAGAACCAGAATAATGATCCGCTCTGCAGCATTTTTTCCCACGATCTGGGCAAAGAATAATGCCAGTATCGCATAAACTCCAATCGCAAGTGCAAGAGGTGGCTTATTAAAAGCTAAAATGAATCCAATACCAAGAATTGTGCCAGGAACGGCGCCTCCGAGATTGGATGTGAAATCGAGAGCGTCTTTGCCTGTAAATTTCTTCCTAACTACCAACCAGGCAATGATCATTCCCAATATAGCCGCAAATGGTGTAGCCATGGCACTCAAGAAAGTTGTATCGAGAATCGCTTCAACACCACGAGTAAGCGCCATAGACCAATGTTTTAAGGTAGGTGTAAAATCCACCCCCCAGGCAGAGCTAAATGAGCCATAAATAATGGTAACGTACAGGAGGATGATAAATGCTATGATCAAGTACGCTGTGACATTAACAACCCAACGAATTACAGGATCTTTTTCAACAATCTGTGAACCTGCTGGTTTGCCGGTGACTGAAATGTACGTGCGGCGGTTAACATAATATCGTTGAACCAAAAATATGATCAACGTCGGGATGATCAAAACCAGGGATAGAGCGGATGCTTTCTGGTAATTATATTCTCCAATCACTGCTAGAAAGATCTGCGAAGACAATACAGTCTTATTACCTGCAATAAACAAAGGGTTCCCCAAATCTGCGAGTGATTCAACAAAAAGCAATAAAAAGGAACCTGCAATCCCAGGGATTAACAGCGGTAAAGTAACCGTTCTAAATAAGTGAAACCTTCCTGCACCTAAACTGGCTGCAGCTTCTTCTATTGCCGGGTTTAAGCGCTCCAACATAGCTTTAAGGATCAAATAGGAAACCGAGAAGAAAGTTATAGTCTGCACGATGACCAGACCGTCCAAACCGTAGACATCATTCATCCCTTGAACAAATTCAATACCCAAAATCTTATGCGTGATTAATCCATTTCGTCCAAATAAAAGGATCATGCTGAGAGCTAAAGCGAATGGGGGTGATACTATAGGCACAAGAGCCAGCCAATGTACGATGCGCTTTCCGGGGATATTACAGCGCACAACCGCATAAGCAAAGATGAAACCCACCAAAGTTCCTGCTGAAGCGGTCATCAACCCCATTAACATGGTGTCTAAGAATGCTTTACGAAGTGCTGGACCATAGTAATCATCAAAATAACGTGCGAAATAGGTTACATCCCAAGCGCCTTCTTTAGAAATAAATCCACCAACGACCGAACGATATAGTGGAAAAACAACGAAAACAAAAATAAAAATGCCAGAAAGGATCAGGCTTATCGATAATACTGGGTCTCGACCCAAAAGAGTAAACTCGCGAATACGTCTGATGAAATTTGATGGGTTTTTGGTTGGTGAATTTGGACTCGATGGGGTGGTCGGCATAATCCTCCTGCTAATAGTATCCGGGCGGCCTAAGCCGCCCGGATTTTGGAATAAAACTATTGTTTCAGATTTTCTGCGTTGGCAATTTCATTGGTGAATTTGTCAACAAATGCAGTTTTGTTTTCGCCAGCCCATATGAAATCATAATCGATCAGGTTGACTTCGAGCAATTCAGGATGTGACAGTTCAACACCATTTACAGTTGGAGCCTGGTAGGCATGATATTTCGGTCCCAAGGCTTGACCTTCGGCAGAGATCGCCCAGTCATACCACAACTTGGCAGCCTGCATGTTCTTGGCGCCCTTAAGGATCGCTTCACCACCAATTTCATAACCAGTTCCCTCAGCAGGGAATGTAAGTTCAAGTGGACATTGGTTGTTTTCGATTTCGTTCACAATATCATGTGAGAAAACGATTGCTACCGCAGCTTCACCCTGGCAAACAAACTTGGCAGGTGCAGCACCACTTTTTGTAAAGGAAGCCATTTGAGCAGCATACTTCTTGATGTATTCCCATCCAGCTTCTTCACCACGAATTTGAAGAATCGTTGCCAGTGCTGTATATGAAGTACCGGAAGATGAGGGGTGGGCTACCATTACCTGGCCAGTGAACTCGGGTTTCAAAAGATCATCCCAAGAAGTGGGGGCTTTGGCATCAGGATGTGCAGCAAGCCAATCGGTATTGGTTGCGAAACCAAGAGATCCCATGTAAACACCAACCCATTGATTGTCAACATCTTTCATTAATTCCGGGTTGCGTATGTTAACAAAATTCGGGGAATCGTAGGTCTCAAGCAACCCCTTGCTTTTTGCGGAAACAAAACTATCGATAGGGCCTCCCCACCAAATATCAAAGGTTGGGGCCTCTTTCTCAGCTTCAATACGGGCTAACGCTTCACCGGCAGACATACGAACGTAGTTCACGGTGATGCCGTATTTTGCTTCGAATTCCTGTTTCATACCCTGGCACCACTCTTCTTGCGGTGTGCAAAGAACATTTAGCTCAGTGTCAGTAATCACTAGTTCAGTTGGTGCAACAGTGGGTGCTTCAGTGACAACAGGAACTTCAGTAACAACAGGGGCTTCTGTTGCTACAGCAGTTGGCTTGGTGCAGGCTGCAAGAACAATTACAACCATCATAGCCATGATCATAAGGAACCCTACTTTTTTTGACATTTTTCTCCTCCACGAGATTATAAAGGCACGCTCTGGTGCTAAATTTTTACTGTACTCGAATTTCAAAATTAGAACAGCAGATTGTTTATTAAATCCGAATTTTACTTCATGTAATCATAAAAACCACCTTTTCAGCCAGGATAAAAGCACCTTAAATATTTCTCCCACTCAGGTAACAAGAACTCATCTTTTTTGGTGCGGAT
>PNNU01000236.1 GCA_013824385.1 Anaerolinea sp. | reverse complement strand
GTGGTCGATGGCGGTGGCTGAACGGATGGCCGCCACCAAAGGCGCCATCCTCTCACTACTGACAGACGCTTATCAGCGCCGCGACCGCGTGGGATTGATCGTTTTTCAAAAGGGCAAAGCCACCCTGGTGCTGCCGCCCACCAATTCGGTACTGCTGGCACAAGAAGCACTCTCGGATGTGCCTGTGGGAGGCAAGACGCCGCTCAGCGCCGGCTTGTTGATGTCATATGAAGTGCTGAAGAAAGAAAAGAATCTACATCCTGAGATCATGCCGCTGTTGATCATCCTCACCGACGGGGCTGGCAACGTTGCAGTTGGGCATCAACCACCGCAAGAAGAAGCCGCACAATTTGCCGAAATGATTGCCAAGGAAAAGATCCATTCAGTGGTGATTAACATGGAACACGCCGCCTTTGATCAAGGTCTGGCGCAAGCCCTGGCTGATCACCTCAACTCACCCTGCTACACCATCACCGACCTAAAAGCTGAAAGCTTGTTCGTGACCGTGCAGCAAGAAATCCGTCAAGTGAATACCAACGCCGCCATGGATTTCAAATGAACCCTGCCGATGGCTTAAAGGTGAGTTAGAATTAGGATATGGTTCCAAATCCGGTTCGTAAAAACAAACTTCGTTCTACCCTGATCGTAATCATTTTTGCGACACTGCCCTGTTACCTGCTGGGCATGATTGTATTATGGATTGGCAATAATGCCATTAACCAACAGAAAATCACTCCTACGGTGACGTTGACCGCCACCATTGATCCATGGGGAGGACTTCCCACGGCAACACTGCCGCCTATCCCCACCAGCCCGTTTCTGGATACCCCCACCCCCACCAATACCCTTGAGCCATCAGCTACGATTACGTATTCCATACCGACCAATACACCTATGAATACGCCGACAAACACTGCCACCTTGGCTCCTTCTGCAACAGAAACAGCTACCCTGGAACCTACTCCAACAGAAACAATGGCTGTAATTGTAACCGCAGCCCCATAGGATATTGATGAAGGATATTGCGCCATTCCTGCTCTCCTTGCTGTCCAAACCCGGGATCTCCGGTTATGAAGAACCTGTAAGTGAGCTTATTGCAGAAGAATGGCACCCATTGGTTGATGAGTTAACCATCAGCCCACTGCGTAGTTTGCACGGCCTGCGTAAAGCTGCTTCAAATGAAAAAAGACCCACATTGATGATCGCCGCCCACATGGACGCCATCGGGCTGATGGTCAAACAGATCAAGAATGGATTTTTATTAATCTCCACAGTTGGCGGCATCGATCCGCGGGTGTTACCCGGCCAATTGGTCACTGTGCACGGTAAAAAAGAGCTTCCCGGATTGGTACAGATGATCCCGGATCGCCTGGTCAACAATCAAACTTCAAGTAAAGCCCCTACAAAGGCTCAATTATTTGTGGATACCGGATTAACCGAAAAAGAACTTGCCGGTATGGTTAAACCAGGTGACCTGATTTCTTTTGCACAACCACCTTTTGAACTTTCCGGCGGATATATTGCTGGCCACAGCCTGGACAACCGCGCATCAGTGGCAGCATTGACCCTTTGTCTGCACGAAATCAGAAACTACAACCTGGACTGCAACGTGGTGGCTGCTGCCACCAGTCAAGAAGAAGTCTTCGCAATCGGGGCTGCGACATCCACCTTTAATGTGCGCCCTGACCTGGCCTTTGCCGTGGATGTCACTTTTGCCAAGGGTCCCGGTTCGAATGATTACCGCACATTTCCGCTTGGAGAAGGTCCTGCCATCGGATTTGGCGCCAACAATCACCCCGCTCTCACCCAAAAAATGATCTCAATCGCCGAAGATCTCGACATACCTTATTTTATTGAAGCCATGCCAACCAGTTCTGGCACGGACGGGATGGCCATGCAGATCACTGCAAACGGTATTCCAACCCAGGTATTGGGAATGAGCTTGCGATACATGCACACCTCAATTGAGATGGCCTCGCTGAAAGATATAACACGCACAGGCCGACTGTTGGCACGCTTTATTACTGAACTCAATCCGGATTCGTTTACCGCTTTGTTTGAGGAGAAAGCATTATGAGCCCTCAGGCGAAATCCACCTTCCACATTGGTAAAGCGCAACTTGTTCTTCTGGAAGAATTAACCAACGCCAACGGCGTATCGGGTAACGAGATTGAAATCCGCGATCTCATCCGTAAAAAAATCTCTCACTATGTTGATGAGATCAAAGTGGACGCCATGGGCAACCTGCTGGTGATCAAACACGCCAAGACACCGAATGCGTTCAAGGTAATGCTTGACGCCCATATGGATGAAGTCGGCTTTATGATTGTTGAAGAAGACGGCGACGGCTTGTATGAATTTGAACAGGTCGGGGGCGGTGATGAACGGCAGTTCCTTTCAAAACCGGTGTGTGTTGGCAGCGAGAAGCTGCCCGGTGTGATTGGCAGCAAGCCTATCCATCTGTCGACGGAAGACGAAATGCACTCTGTAATCTCACAGCACGGCATGCGCATTGACCTTGGCCCGGCGGGTAAAGGCAAAGCCAAACGGGGAGATTTCGCCGCTTACGGCGCCAAATTCGTGCGTTCAGGTGACGCCATATTTGCCAAAGCACTGGATAATCGCCTGGGCTGCGCCACCCTGATCGAACTGCTCAAATCCGCCCCAGACCATATTGAACTGTTGGCTGCCTTCACCGTGCAGGAAGAAATCGGTCTGCGCGGCGCAATGGTGGCTGCTTATGATTTTTACCCACAATTGCCCATCGCCGTGGATTCCACTCCTGCATTTGACTTTGAACGGCCGGATGGCAAAGAAAACACTCAATACAATTGCAAACTCGGCGGCGGGCCAGCCATTTATATTGCCGATCGCGGCACGCTTTCAGATCCCCGCTTGATTCGCTTTTTAACTCGGGTTGCAGAAGAAAACAACATCAATTATCAATATCGCCAACCCGGAGGCGGCGGCACGGATGCCGGCGCCCTGCACGTTACTCGCGGAGGCATCCCCTCCGTGTCAGTGTCCGTCCCTGGTCGCTATGCGCATACTGCAGTCATGCTGGCACGCATCAGCGACTGGCAAGACACGATCAACCTGCTGAAGCAAGCACTCGCTGCCTTGACCCCCGAAGTCCTCTCTGGTGATCGGGCTTAACCCCGCCAGGAATTGGAGCTGAAATGAAAAGTTTACTCAAAAAACTTACCGAAACTGCTTCACCCTCCGGTTATGAATCGGCCATACGCGAAGTCATTCGGGGTGAAATCTCGACATTATCTTCCAATATCAAAGTTGACGCGCTTGGAAGCCTGATCGTCACGATGGGCAGGAAAACTGAAAAAGGGCTGCGGATTATGATTGCCGCCCACATGGATGAGATCGGCGTGATCGTCAGCCATGTTGAAAAAACGGGGTTGGTGCGGTTTTCAAACCTGGGCACATTGTTTCCACAATATTTACCCGGCAGCCGGGTCGTTTTTCTCAACGGAGTGCATGGGGTGATCAACCACGACCTTTCGGATGATTTGCATAAAATCGTAACTCAAGCAAACCATTTCATTGATGTCGGCGCCACAAGTGATAAAGACTGCCCGTTGAAAATAGGTGATGTGGGGGTGTTTGACCGCTCTTTTGTAGAACTCGGCAAACGAGTCTCCGCCAAGTCACTGGATGACCGCGTAGCGTGCGCAATAATGATCGAAGTTATGAAAAAAATCCACAACAGCCCGCACGAATTGGTCTTTGTGTTCAGCTCACAAGAAGAAGTGCAATCCAAAGGTGCCACCACAGCGGCCTATGAGGTTGAACCTGACCTTGCCATCGCCCTGGATGTCACCCCGTCTATCGATATTTATGGAATCAAGATGCAGGTTGATCTTGGCAAAGGTGTAGCCATTAAAGTGCGTGATGTGGGCATGTTAAGCGATCCACGTGTGGTGCGCTGGATGGAAGAAACCGCCAAAAAGAACAAGATCGCCTATCAGCTTGAAGTGCTAGATTTAGGTACCACGGATGCAAGGGTGATGCAGATCAGCAAATCAGGCATGCCAACCGGCGCCCTGTCCATCCCATGCCGTTATGTGCATTCTCCATCAGAAGTGGTTGATCTGGATGATGTTCAAGAGACGGTTGACCTCTTGTGCGCATTGTTGAATAATCCAATCGTTTTATAATAATCTCAAGAGCAGCATTTTTCTGAGGACTGTATAATTATCCAAGTAGAAATTTAAAGAGGACGACTCTTTTACAGCCTCGCTAAAAGGATCTGAACTCATGCCAAAAAAATATACTTTTTCAGCGATCTTTCGTTCCGAATTGGGGAGCAGGATCATCACCGTACTGGCAGTGATCAGTGTGCTTGTAATTGCCATATTATTAAGCGGACCAAAACCCCTGGATTATACTGAAGACTCGGCAGCCGTAACCCCCATGATTGGTCAAGACGCCGGAAATGCCGCAACAAGTTTTGTTTTGCTCGACAATGAACCTTCGGTTACCTCGGGGGTGATTGTAGGCACTACTGCAGTTTTAGCGATCATTTTTGTGGGGACATTGTTGGAATTACGACGCAACCGCTGACGATTTAACAGTTATTATAGATCCAATAACACTTCCAAATACTGATCCACGATGTGCTCAATATTAAAAGCTTCTTCCGCACGTGCTCTGGCAGCAACGCGTTTTTGAGGCTGGTTGGTTAACGCCTGCTGGGCGGCATCCACCAGGGCGTGAATATCAGGTTTTTGGAGCTTCCAGGGGTCGGCGCCGTAACGAGCAACCGCACCGCATTCACTGGTTATCAGTTCTGCTAGTGAACCGGTATCATAACCAATCACCGGCAGACCGCAAGCCAGCGCCTCAACCACCGAATTGGGGCAGGCCGCATTAATATCTGAAGAAAAGAATACATGAGCGGAGCGGTCAATCTCGGGGATGGCTTCACGTTTGACCAGCCCCTTCCAGAGGATATCGACACCACAACCGAGATAACTGATTTTGAGATTTGCAGGAACACTACCCACGACCATAAGCTCTACAGGTGTGGGTTGACGACTCGTCAGCAATTTTGCCATCTTAACTGCCGAATCCAGTCCGCCTTCATATCCACTGCCCAGATTGCCCTCCACAAGAAGAATGCGAGTCTTGTCTGTCGGCGGGCTGCCGGCTCCAAGTGGATTAAAAACATCAAGGTTTACGCCGTTATAGATTACCCGGCCGGGTCGTTTCGTCTGACCATAGACACGAGTCCACCATCCCTGAGTAAAGTTACTTTGATAGACGATTTGATCTGCCATGCCGCGGATAGTCTTCAAAATCCAGTTGTTCACTTCGGCACGCAAAAAATGTTTGACCCCGGTGCGGGTTTGGCGGTGTACCCAGTTCATGCCATTAAGGCGTTGCACAATGCGCACGCCGTTGCGTTTGGCTTCTCTGAGTACGCCAATGTGCCGTGTACCGCCGATCACCAGAATAACCGAATTGGAAGGGTCAAGTGCATCATGGTTGACATAATATCCGCGAGCAGAGAGTACCGCCGCAAACCTGGAGTGAAAAGACCCCGGTCCGCCGCGCCCTATCTTTTGTGGAAGAATACAAATGGTTTTTTTCATGAAGTAATGGGCCGGTTAAAGGGAATAATCCAGCAGACCTTTGACAATGCGTTCAGCAGCATGCCCGTCACCAAAGGGGTTTTCGGCATGCGCCATGATGCGATAAACTCTTGTATCATCCAGTAAACTTTTCGTTTCAATTATGATCTTTTCAGGATCTGTGCCCACCAACTTCAACACACCTGCGGTGACGCCTTCGGGGCGTTCGGTTTTTTCACGAAGCACCAGAGTGGGTTTACCC
>PNNU01000235.1 GCA_013824385.1 Anaerolinea sp. | reverse complement strand
GGATCTGGTGCGCAAGCTGATCAACAAGGAACCCAACAAGGGTGTAAACCCCGATGAAGTCGTGTCCATTGGCGCGTCCATCCAGGGAGGTGTGCTCGGCGGTGAAGTGAAAGACATTTTACTTCTTGACGTGACTCCGCTGTCGCTGGGTGTCGAAACCATGGGCTCAGTGATGACCCCGGTTGTTGAACGCAACACCACCATCCCCATCCGCAAGTCGCAGATTTTCTCGACCGCAGATGATAACCAGACCGCCGTGGATATCCACGTGCTGCAGGGTGAACGCCCCATGGCTTCAGATAACATGTCCCTCGGCCGCTTCCGCCTGGAGGGTATTCCCAATGCCCCGCGCGGTGTTCCGCAGGTTGAAGTCACCTTTGACATCGACGCCAACGGCATCCTCAACGTCACCGCCCAGGATAAAGCAACCGGTCGCGAACAAAAAGTGACCATCACCGCCTCCACCAACCTGGCCAAGAACGACATTGAACGCATGGTTACCGAAGCTAAAGCACATGAGGCTGAAGACCTGAAACGCAAGGAACTGGCCGAAGCACGCAACATTGGCGACAACGCCGCCTACCAGGTGGAAAAAGCCGTCAAGGAAGCCGGAGACAAGATCCCTGCAGATCAGAAATCCAGTGTTGAAGCCAAAGCGCAGGAACTGCGTACTGCACTGAAGGGTGAAGACACTGCTCGCATCAAGAGCCTTACCGAAGAACTTCAGGCAGAATACAGCAAGGTGATGACCGCCAACGCCCAGGCGCAGCAGACCCCCGACGACCCCGGCCCCGCCGCAGGTGCAGGCGAAGCGCCCAAACCGGATGGCGACGTGATCGACGGCGAGTTCACCGAACAGAAGTAAACAGTGCAAAAAAAACAGGTGTATCCCTTTTGAGATATGCCTGTTTTTTATTGCCAACTATTATTTGAAACTTATTAACATCTTGCTCGTATACAGAGTTATGGAAACAGATATTCAGAAGGGATATGTATTATGCCGTCACACAGAATTGAAACCAGAGCTTCTCGAACTGCTGATATCACCTGCGGGTGCCGCGCCATCTCTTTTTACGAATCCAATCCTTTTCTCAAAAGTGGAGATTGGATCGCGCCCATGCTGCTGCCGCGACAAATCCAAAGGTTGTTGAAAATTCCTTACGCTGACAAGCTGCTCAGATACATGCTGGGACCGAAAGGCGTTTACGAATGGGTCATCGCGCGCACCAAATATATTGATAACTTATTTGAAAAAGCCGGTGAAGAAACCTTCGGGCAGGTACTGATCCTCGGCGCGGGATTTGACTCACGCGCGGTACGTTTTCACAAGGAACTTGCCAAAGCCAGGGTGTTTGAATTGGATTCAGGCACCACCCAGCTCATGAAAACAATGCAATATTTAAAAAGAGGAATAATTGTCCCGGACAATGTCACCTTCATCCCCATCAACTTTGAAATGGAATCCGTCACTGCCAAGTTGGAGAAGGCAGGCTTTATCAAGGGCATGAAAACCCTGCTGCTGATCGAAGGCGCTGTGCAGTACCTCAAACCGGAACTGGTTCGCCAGACGATGGCGTCCATTCTTGGGCTGACCGGCGCGGGCAGCCGTCTGATCCTGGAATATGGTGAAGCGGGCATGACCGATTGGCTGGAGAACGGGGTTGGGCATCTCAAGTTTGGGTTGAACGAAGTTGTTGTTGAAGATTTCCTGGCTCTGGCTGGATACCAACTTTTGGACCGCACGGATTCCAAGGCACTGGAGAAAACATTCTTTACCGACACCCGCGGACGAATCAGGGGAACGCTTCGCGTCCAGGGCACGCAAAGCATCCTGGTGGCTGAACGACTCTGATGGAAAATTTGAATTGATTAAATGAATACCGGGAATTTGCACGTTTAATTCCCGGTATCTAGGGGTTTGGCCATTCAGACAATTGTCCATTTTTTTAGTTAAATAACAATCATTTTTTACCCACTTGACAAGCCTCTTTGATTAATGCTATAATGCAACCGGTTGCAATACACAGGATGAAAAATGGGAACAAAAACAGTCAAAACCATTGAAGATATCGCCAAGCTGGCCAACGTCTCGAAATCGACGGTCAGCCGCGCTTTAAATGACAGTTCCCTGATCAACCCCGAGACCAAAGAACGTATCAAGGCCATTGCCGAGGAACACAATTTCTGCATGAACCTGCCAGCTCGCAATCTCAGCCGGCGTCAGAGCTGCACAGTCGGCTTCGTCACCCACAGCCACCAATGCGGCTTTACCGTCGAAGACATGTTCGGTCTGGAGATCATGAGCGCCATCGGCACCGGTCTGGATGAACTAAATTACGACTTGCTGATGATTCATATGAAGCCGCGCGACACCAGTTGGGCGCATCAGTATTTTGACAGCGGACGTGTGGACGGTTTTATTCTGATGAAAACCGGACGTGGTCATTCTTATTCGAAAATGCTTTCCGATATGGAAGCCCCATTTATTATTTGGGGGATACCAGACCCTGATGTCAATTGCTGCACCGTCACCGGAGATAATTTGAGCGGCGCCATGCTTGCTACCGAGCATCTGATCCGCATCGGCAGAAAGAAAATCGCCATCCTCGGCGGACCTGAATACGATTTGGAAGGTCAACTGCGGATGAAAGGCTACGAAACCGCCATGCGAAACTCGGGCCGCAATATTGACCCAAATTTGATGGTCAACGGCGATTATCTGTTGGATTCAGGTGTGGCTGGTATGAAGCAACTGCTGGAGAAGACCCCTGATCTGGACGCCGTGTTCGTGTGCGGCGATGTAATGGCCATCGGCGCGATTGATGTGCTCCAAAGCAGCGGCAGACGCGTCCCCGAGGATGTAGCGGTGGTTGGTTATGATGATCTGGCAATTGCCACTTACAACAACCTGCCCCTGACCACGGTCAGGCAGAACATCCAGATGTCGGGCAAACTATTAGCTCAAAATCTGGTGCAATCCATCAAAACCGGCGTGATTACCCACGTGACCGTCCCGGTTGAACTGGTCATTCGAAAATCGGCTTAATAGAGCCAGTACTTTTTTTAGACCGGTTTGCAACCGGTTGCAAATGAAAGGAGAATAAATATGTTCAGTACCCAACTCATTACTTACGTCATTCTGTTGGAAAGAAATTTGGAAACAGGGAACCTGAAAAGGTAATCGTTATCGTCTTTTTTTAGTCCCGGTCGTAACCGGTTGCATATGAAAGGAGAATAAAAATGTTCAGTACCCAGCTTATTACTTACGTCGTTTTTTTGGAAAGAAAATTGGAAGCCGATAACCTGAAAAGGTAATCGCCGTTGAACCATTACATTCAGCGGATTTTACGGTCAGGCAGATCGCCGTTTTGATACGAAAGGATAAACACCATGTTCAGCACTCAACTCATCACGTTTGTGGTTCTGTTGGAACGAAAACTCGAATCAGATAACCTGAAAAGGTAATCCATAATCAATTATTTATCTGGCAGTTTGCCGGTTGCTCACAAGAGGAGAATACCATGTACGAAAACTTAATTAACAACGTTGTGCTTTGGGATAGAAGACTGGATTTCGAAAACGAGCAGCACAAAGCCCACCGGGTTTCAGTTGCCATGGAAGATTCAATGGCGCCTGGTCCATGCCATGTCGAATACAAAACCATCTTCACCTGGAATTACAAATTCGAGAAAGATTATCAACCGCTCTTTAATGGTCTCACTCAGGATTGTGTTGCGATTACTCAAACCTGTTAAACGTTTCTGATTCTTTCACCTTACACACAGCGCATACAAGTTTGTATGCGCTGTGTGTTTAATCCTTCGCTTGTACAAGATTTAAAACAAAATTATTCACACAATGATTACCAGGCAATTTCCTCGTCAATGAAGGTTTTACCCGCGTTAGAGATTACTACCTCCAGAAAATATATCAAAAGTGTGTTGTGCTCACTTGTTATATACTCCCCAAAACAATCCGGGTTGTTTATTGACAAACTCCTCCGAGAAAAAGTATCCATCCTGCTGACTGCCTAGTAAATGGTATTTGAAAAAAGCCACCAGGAAATGTTTAATCTTTGCCTTTGGTGCCACATCAAATATCATCATGTGGTTTTGATCGATGAACGAGATAATACCTTTATCCTTACTGCCCAAATACTCATAAATTGGCGCTGCCTCTATTGAATACGGGCAATATTCATCAGCTGTTGCACCGATGATGAAGACGGGGATATCCACAGATTTTAATCCTCTTTCACCAAATAACAACGCCCCTTCTGGAGCCATTGGCATTGCAGCCTTAATTCGCGAATCTGTCATCGGCTGCCATATACCATCCTCAGAGATTGTTAGCCGCTTTCCCGCATCACCAACGATTGTCATAAAATCAGTATTCTCAGGGCACATGTAGTTTTTCCACCCCTGCCAAATTTCCGGCGATCCAGGGATATATGATTCAACATGAGAGCATGCTTGCTGATAATACTGTGGGTCAAAACGCGCTCCGCTTAGCGCCAGGGCGTTGTACCCGTCAAATGAATAACCAAATACACCAGCATTGTCAGTATCTGCCATCCCAATTAATACATTGGGTGGGTTGCTGGCAACATTATCCAGAGCAGCCAGGATCTCTTGAGGATAATCGATCAATTCACTTCCCAGCGTGTCGTAAGATTTCTGGCCTTCAACACTGACTATTACAAATCCATGCGATACCAGGTGAGGTGCAAGCTCATTGGCAACTGTAGTTGAACATAACAGAACAGGATATGGTGCTGATGTTTTGTCTGGCACAGCATCCCAGGCAACAGTTCCAGTAAAATCAACAGGCTTTTCAGCCGGGTAGAAAATACGCAGATTCAGGGTGGAATTTTCCATCCATGGATGTGCGTATTCCACTGAAAGTTTGCCTGCAAAATATTTTCCAATTTTTGAAAGTGGAAATTGTGATTCCACTTCTGAAATACTCTGCGTTGGGATGATCGACACAGTCTCAGTTGGTGCAGGTTTCTCTGTGAGTGGAGTCGAACACGATGCCAACCATGAGCTGATTAAAAGCGCTTCAAAAACAAATAGAGTAATTCTTCCTTTGCTTGAGAACATGCACCCTCTATATCGATAAATGGATGCTGGTTTATAGATTGATGTTGGATAATGGAAGATTAATGTGTAGCAGTAACCAGTTAATTTAACCCGACTTCCACGTCAAAAAAAACACTTTCATTTATGACTAACTTGCTAAGAATTTCTAAAAATTTTCTATAGTATAGCATTTTCTGCCACCCTAACCTCGAATTTATCAGATATTTCTTTGGATTCAAAATATTGGGTATGGGAAACACTCCTCATCAAACCCATCAGATTTCAGTTGCCATGGAAGATTAAATGGCGCCTGGTCCATGCCATGTCGATTACAAAACCATCTTCAACTGGAATTATAAATTCGAGAAAAATTATCAACCGCTCTTTAATGGTCTAAGTCAGAGCTGTGTTGCGATTACTCAAACCTGTTAAACGTTTCTGATTCTTTCCTCCACACAAAACGCGTACAGTTTCGTACGCGTTTTGTGGTTAATTTTCCAATTCATTAATTCATTTAAAAATAATCTCAAATTTGCCTGAAAGTGCTATACTTGAGGCAACGCCGAATCCTGTAAACGAACAAAGGAGATGAGATAATGGGAGAAAATGGTGGCAAGGCCGATAAAGGCAGTAAAGAACAGAAAAAGAAACCGAAGATGACTCAGAAAGAAAAAAGGAAAGAGAAAAACGAAGCCAAGAAAAAATCTGAATAACTTCAATTGATCAATTATGAACTGCGCCCCCATAAGGGCGCAGTTTTCGTATAATAGAATCATTCGATCTTT
>PNNU01000234.1 GCA_013824385.1 Anaerolinea sp. | reverse complement strand
TGTCTTTGAAAATTTTCGTTTGGTTCGTGGTTAATATTTTTTCAACCACAAATTTCAAATTCCCCCTTGATGGTTTGAGTCGTAGGGTGCGGTCAACGACCCATGGACCAATTCCCGCCTACCTGCTTTGTGGCGGGGTCGTTGCCCCACCATTAATCTACTTTATTGATTACTTTATTGTTTTGCTTCATCGCGTCTTATATTTTTATATATTTTTTTGTGTCTTTGAAAATTTTCGTTTGGTTCGTGGTTAATATTTTTTCAACCACAAATTTCAAATTCCCCCTTGACAAAATAGAACATTAGTACTAATTAATTAACCACTTACTATTTCAATTTCACCGCGGCCTTCCCCCCACTAATTATTGTTTAGAAAAAGATTTTCTTTGCGAACTTGGCGACTTTGCGAGAGACATGGTTTTTGCACTTGTTCAAGAAAGGATCAAAAATGACCGACCAAACAACTACCCCCAAACGCAAACGGGGTGCCCCTCCCGGCAACCTCAACGCTCTCAAACACGGACTCTATATCGAGGGTCGTTCCATCCGTAACACCACCCCCATTGAGCGCGCCCAACTCACCGATCTCATTGACATCATCAACCACCTTAAACACTACATCAACGTCACCTACGAAGAAGGCCTCAAAAGCAAGACCATCGACCAGTTCAACGAAACCCTTCGCTCAATCTCCATCGCCTCCTCCGGTCTTTACCGCCTCATTAACCTGCATAACCAATTCCAAAACACCTCCCTGCCGTCGGATTTTGTCGTCACCAAAAAGACCACCGTCATGAACCTTGTCGAACACTATAAAAACAAAACTTCCTCGATCATTGACCTATCCGATATCGATATGGATCAAGAGTAATGGGTTGTGTGAAATGAATAAAAAGCTAGGTTTTCTCTGCGTGCTCTGCGTCTCCGCGTGAAATAAATGATTCGATTTGTTTTCTTTGTTTCCGATTTTTTCTTGGAACAAAAACAAATAAATATTGAACCTTAATAACTAAAAATCATAGTCAACTTGGCCTGATTTCACCCCGCCAAACCGATTTGTGCATAAAAACAAATCCTTTCCGAAAACAAAAAAATTCCGGGAACGTGCACTACAGCGACGCATAGGGCGTCTGCACTTGATTCCCGGAATCTGGGGGTAAAGGAACAAAAATGGTCTGAGTATTTTCCTATCGAAGAATTTCTTTGCGAACTTCGCGTTACTTCGCGGTCTTTGCGAGAGATAAGGTTTTCTCCGCGCAAGAATTGACTTACACCACCGGCGGCATCACCGGTGGCACGGACGGCTTCTTCAGCGCCGTGATTGCCCCCACTCCCTGTACCATCGGGATAATCAGGATAATGCGCACAAGGAGCCCGCCGATCGCCGGGCTTCCACCCAAGGCGATGCTGCCAATAATCCCGATCAGCGCATCCAATGAAAAGATCACAATGCTCAAGATTAGAGCAACTTTTGAAAGCTTCTTGACCAAAAAACCCATGATCAAAAAGAATCCGCCAAAGACAAGGCTATACCATCCAATACCCAGGCTTGCTAGTAATTCAGATTGGGTGAGCAGTCCAATGATCCCCAACAGCAAGTTAAGGCCAGCGATAAAGAAAATAATGCCCCAGGCGGTCTTAACCCTCGTCTCGGGGTTGGAAGCCGAACCGGGCAGCGGAACACCGTTGCGCGTGACTTGCAACTCCGCCCCTGAAAGATTCTGCACCAGTTGTACCTTCAACATACTACCGTCACTCAACTGGTATTCTTGTGGGGTTCTCAACGCCATATGATCCTTAATTGTGCCCAGGGGCATGCCGTCCATTATAATGGTTGTGTTCTTGAAGAAACCTTTCCAACTGATCTCCAAACGTTTTGGACCACCGGGTTCTAGTGAGTAAGATTGCTTTGCCATGCTGATCTCCTTTTATGAACGAGGGATATCAATAATTATGCATCTAATTTTAATTATAGTAATAAACGGACGAATTCGTGCATTTACAAATTATACAAATAGTGATAAATTTGTATAATGAATTCTAAAAATTCAACCACCGAAAAGATCAAATTTACAGCTTATACCCTATTCTTGCGTCATGGGATTAAAAAAACCTCGCTTGAGGAGGTGGCAAATGCGGCAGGTATTACTCGCGTCACGGTCTATCACTACTTCACAGATAAACAGCACCTGGTTCACGAAACCTTTTCAATAATTCCTGGTGTATTGAACAATATTCTTGCCGGAATGGATCAGGGAGAATTAACGGATATCGATGCTTGCGTTGAAGAAATTGCTTCACAACTTTCTTCCTTGGCGCAAGGTGATCTGCCAACCCTCCTCAATGAGTTAAAAACTCTTTACCCGGATCTTTTTTACCAGTTCGATGAAGCCCGAAGAAAGGCCATAAATGAAATCTTTAACAGTCTGATAACTCAATCAAAAGAGCAGGGAAAATTACGTGCTCAACTGAACCAGAAGATTATCCGCGCATATTTCTACACCATCGTTGTGAACATTCTTTTTGATCCCGGTTTGCAGGACCAAGGTTTATCAGCTTCAGAGGTCTTTCATAACGTGAGCAAAATATTTTTACATGGCATTTTGGAGGATTAAAACAAAATGAATCCAATGCATCCTGTTAACTCTTTATTTCAATTTTTAAAAATGGTCTTCCTGAACAGGGTCCATTTTCTGAAAAATCGTGTGGGTCAGGTCTATGATCTGGGTGATGGGTTGGAGTGGGTCATCTTTCGCGAGATGAAGATTGACCCACTTCCAAACGAACCGGCAATCGCTGAAGTGCATTTTCGCCCTCGTTTCCATGTTGCCGGGATGAGCCTGAAGAAAAATATTCTTTTCTCCATTTTTCCGATTCCCTTTTTTGCGGGGTTGCCAGGGTTCCGTTCCAAATTATGGCTTTACAACCTGGCAACTGGTGATTTTTCAGGTTGGTACGAATGGGTTACCGCCAGGGATGCCGAAAACTATTCAAAGTCTTTTGCTGTAAAATTCATGACCAATAGATCTATACCGGGGTCGGTTAGTTTTCAGATAGTCCCAATAGCAAAATCTTGATCTTTTACTGCTCCAATAAAAAAATTCCGGGAACGTGCACCCACATGCGAAGCATAGAGTGTCTGCACGATTCCCGGAATCTGGGTGTAAATGGACTAATAATAAAAATGGTTTACTACAAAGGTTTTCTTGGTGACCTTTGCGTTACTTTGCGGTCTTTGCGAGAGAGGTTTTTTTAACCTAACTATTTCACCCTTTCCGCCATCTTTACCCCAAGCTTCCTTGCACTCTCCATCAATTCGGCATTCTTCTCGGCGTCACCCACATCACTCACCGATCCATAAGCAAAGGTGAGCGGTCCTGACTCAATAAAACGGAACATACTCTCAAACGTGTGGATGGCGTTGATTCCGCCAGAGGTATAAACGTCAGTATCGCCGTAGGTGAGAATAACACCAACAGGTTTACCCTTGAGAAAATTATTGTGGTTTTGCCATAACCCGTACCAGCGGTCAATACATACCTTCAATTGTGCATTAAAAGTGGACCAATAAATCGGCGACGCCAGAATCACCCCGTCCGCTGCCGCCAGCTTGGGGTAGATCGCCTGCATATCATCTTGAAGCACGCAGTTCACCTTCTTGCGCAAGCAGCCGTCGCAATGGTTGCACGGCGCAATCGACAACCCGTGCAGATGGATTGTCTCCACCTCCACTCCGGCTTCTCGCAGTGCTTGTGCAATTTGCCCAGCCAGCACGGCCGTGTTTCCCTTCTTCCGCGGACTGCTTTCTAGAATAAGAATATTTTTGGTCATAACTTTCCCTCCAAAGAACAGTAACGGGTGCTGAGTAACCAGTAATCAGGAAAATCCGGTAACATTTTTGAGTGCCTGAGTGCCTGAGTGCCTGAGTGCCTGAGTGCCTGAGTGCCTGAGTGCCTGAGTGCCTGAGTGCCTGATTACTTAATTCCCAAAGCCAGTCTGGCCAAAATACTCACAGCAAGGGCAAATAGAAAACTGATAAAAGTTCCAATGATAATGTATTCAGCCTCTTTACGATTTTCACTTTCCTTGAGCTCGCCAAAGCGAAAAACGGATTTTGCTGCTATCAAGAAACCGACTCCTGCATACTGTCCTGTGAGTACAAATAAGAAGATTAACAGACGTTCAAGCCAACCAATCACTTTTCCGCCTTCTTTCAGCCCTTCCACCGGATTCTTTTTCACCTTCTCGTAATAGCTCTTAATCTGTTCCTGAAATGGATAAACGCAATAACCAACAAAGACGCCGCCTGCGAGAGTCAATAAAATCAGCGAGGATAAAATGATCGTCACTGGAAAGGCAATCTTTGACATCATCTCGAACCAGTAAGAATGAATATTATTTGGAAGTAAATAATACACAATCAATACGAGGATTATTGTTAGATGTAAGGCTTGATCCGTAAGAAACAACCAGAGTGAGTCTTTTTTGAAACGTGATTTTACAAAATCAACCAGAAAGTGACTGACAGTGATGATTAAGGGCACCAGCCAGGTGATCCAGTGAGCGAGGAAAAGATATGAGATAGCACCGTTGATGAAACTGTGCAGCACCATTATCCATACAGATTTCCGCTTTTTCTTCGCCAAAGTGCTGGTTTGCAGTAAAAAATCGCCGACAAGGTGGGCTAGAAATAAACTAATCATCAATTGAAAAAAAGGTGTATTCATTAATTCTCCCCATCTCTGCATGTCTGAGAGCTGATTAAAGTCTCAAATAGTGTAAAGCTTGATTTCACTTGATCCCACCCAGCAGTTTGAAGGCTTTTTGAAACGGAAGGCTGTTTTATTGGATTGGGTTGCCAATTAATGGCAATTTCATTTTGAGTAAACCCTTGAAGCGCCAGGTTTACAGCTTGTGATTGCCCAGGTCCCCAAGAGGTGATAATCAAATCTAACAAACTAACCTGATTTTCCAGACTGGAGAGTAAAAGGTTTTTTTGAACCGAGGAAAAACTGATTCCCATATATTGGTTTGAAAATGATTCCAGCAAATGGCCCGAAGATAAATACGCCGGGCCATCTCCAGCAGATACATTATCTTCTGGAATGAATTGAACTGGTCCGATTCCAATGGCAATTCTGGTGTCCAATTTTTCCATTTGAAATTTATAACGAATAAATGTACGGATGAAAAGACTTATCTCAAATGCTTTACAAGGAGAGTTAACAATGAGTTGCCAACCGTCCCCTCGAAAATTGCTGATTTTGTAACTGATACTATCGTGATATTTTTTCAGGAGAATTTCAGAGAGTATTGGAAATGTTTTATAAAGGAAAATTCTTCTTTCGGCATCCAATTTTGAGGAACCGACAATATCTCCGGTCAACACTGCAACACAAGAGTGCGAGTTTTCGTTTGCCATTTTTATCCGTTCAATAAGGTTAGCTTATTTATATCATTCTTTTATATCTAATTCAAGCTATATATGGCATAAATAACTAATATGTCTATATCGACCAATTATAGCCAATACGGCTATAATAAACAAATATAGCTTATTAGGCTATATTTGTAAAAGTGCTCGAAAATTTCTTGTCCTGATTACGGATTCAACGGTAAAATCTCAAACTCGATTAAGAGTTCCTGAGAGAAGGGAAGCGTGATCTCCTGGGCTTTCGGAAGATTGCCGTTCAGCGTGCATCCTTCTGCAGTGGGGGTGGCAGCATTTGTATCTTCACAAACCCATGCGTTCGGACCAACCGTCCATAGGCCTTTGGCATCTTTGGGGAGATAGATCACCCATAAACCGTCCTGGTTGGAGATACTTTCCAACGGAGCCGTGGAAGGGTCGCTTCCGCTCTGGGTCATCGC
>PNNU01000233.1 GCA_013824385.1 Anaerolinea sp. | reverse complement strand
TCGTCGTGAAAGATAATGATCTCGCATTGTTACTCCTTATAAGTCCAATAGTAAAAAAAAGATTAACGTGTCATCCACGAATTATCGCCGATATTCAATCGTTCAGGCCGACCTTCAAGGATCACATCACGGCCGATGATGGAACTTTCAATGACCATATCCACGATTTTGGTTCCTGTTTCAATGATTGAATTGCGGATGACTACATTCTCAAGGTCGCAATCCTCACCCAGGGTGACGTGCGGACCGATCACTGCGGATTTCAATTTCACGTTTGCAGAGATGGATACCGGCGGAATAATGGTAACCCCTTCTTTTTCAGCGGGCGGTTCACAATTGCAGCGGCCGTGTTCCAACAAGTAGCGGTTGGTTTCGAGCAACGCCTGGGGGATACCTGCATCCAGCCAAACCTCGGTTTGCCTGGCTTTAATCTTGGCTCCACCTTCAATCATAATATTGATTGCATCTGTCAGAAAGTACTCCCCTTTTAAACTGTTTCCGCGTTTAACCTGCTCTTCAATCGCTTTTACCAGTTTGCAGCCGTCTTTGAAATAATAGAACCCGACCACCACCAGATTGTTGACAATATCATCCGGTTTTTCTATCAATTTCTTAACATAATTGTCGTGATCCAGTTCGACCACACCAAAACGGCGTGGATCTTCCATTGGCTTAACCCAGGCAATTCCATCCGCTGGTTCATCGCTTAAAAAGGTTAAATCGGTCTCAATCAAAGTGTCTGAGAAGGCCACCAGCAGTGGACCATTCAGCAATTCTTTGGCAAGGTAAAGCGCCTTGGACTGGCCTTCCATCTGTTCCTGGACGATGAAATGCACCTTCTTTTCAGGGTGCACGTTTTGCATGTGTTCTTGAATTTGTTCACCCTGGTTGGGGCTGACAATAAATACATATTCAGCATCTTTCAACCTAGGCAAAGACTTAAACTGATCCAGAGAATGATCCAATACGGTCATACCCGCTAAATACAGCAGCGGTTTTGGGCGGTTCCATGTATGTGGGCGCATGCGCGAACCCAATCCAGCCATGGGGATAACAATTTTATAAGAAGAGGTCATGTAAGAGTATCCATTTCAAGGGTCAGTTTTTGGATGACTAACGTACTTTTTAATTGTACTCCGGCCGTATCAAATGGTTCAAATATAATTTCATAATTCTAGCAGAAAAAATCCTTAATTTATCCCCAGAAAACAAAATCCCTTCGGAGATTGTCGAAGTAGTTCAGGATAACGCATTAATCCCCGCATTCCATTTTGATTAATCAAAAAAATCGGTTTAGACCTGAAAAAATCAGAACGGTAAGGTATGCGGAGAGGAAACTCTCGGTAAAATATTCGTAGTAAGATGTGAAAAAACTGCTTGTCCAAAAGCAGATATTATCGAATATTGAGATTTGGTTCCATTAAGTTTGGTGAGGCGTGTTTGGAATATCCATTATTCTGAATTGTAAGAAATATTCGAAAAACTAAAGGCAAGAAGGCGCGATAAATGCTATACTATAAAAAGATTTCAAGCATTTCTTCGCAAGTTTTACATCAATTAAGGTTTTTTTACTCGGAATTCAAATACTATTATTGGTAAGCCAAAATCACTAACTATTTGAAGTGTAACTTCTGGCAAAAAATGGACATGAAATTTCGGAAAAATAACTGAAACAGAGGGGATTTATCATCACAGTTGCATAACAAGTTCTAAACAATATCCATAAATAGTGATTGGGATGGAGGAATCATGAAAAAACATCTTTTTTTGTGTAGGCCTATTTTGTATATTGTATTAATTGCCATGCTGATCATTTCATCCTGCAATTTCCCCATAGGCGGCGTTGTTGAAGATCAAAGTGAGATTATCACTCAAACTTTTGCAGCAGTTAATTTAAGCATCGCACAAACCCAAACGGCAGTTCAATATGCTGAAATGCTTAGTGTAACTCCAGAGCCAATTCTGGAGGTAACCGTTACCCCACAACCAACCAATACTGAGGAACCCACTGCAACCATTGAACACATGGTATTTCCTGGAGAACCTCCAGGAGGAATCCACAGTTCTATGAGAGATGCTGACTCATCCGCAACAGCAGGAGAGCAACGTGCTCGAGCCGGCGAATTATTCAATGTCAACTTATTCGAACGTCCTTTTACAGCCAATGACATGGTTTATTATCCTGATCTGGATATTCAAAAAGCTGTCTTGAATCAGACCAGCGATTGGATTTATGTCGTAATTAGTTTAAAGGGACCGAGTCCAGAGAATGGAATGCGAGGATTTTACGGTTTGGAGGTGGATCTGAATTCTGATGGACGGGGAGATGTGCTCATAATGGCTGGACAACCTGGCAGTACCTGGAGCACAGATCGGGTTAAAGTCTGGCAGGATACAAACAAAGATGTTGGCAGCCGAACTCCTCTAACAGCTGATAACCCAAAAACGGGTGACGGCTATGACAAATTGGTTTTCGACCAAGGGCTTAGCAGTGATGCCGATCTGGCATGGGCACGACGCTCTCCCAGCGACTCTAACGATGTTCAAATTGCTTTTAAACCCAGTACAATTAATAATGATACAGGATACCTCTGGGGTGCCTGGACCGATTTGGGTGTGATGGAGCCTTCCTCTTTTGACTATAACGACCGTTTCACTCATGCTGAAGCCGGTTCACCCTTAAAAGAAATTGCTCAACATTATCCCCTCAAAGCATTGGCATTAGTGGATAATACCTGTCGCTGGTCTTTCGGATTTACGCCAAAGGGGAATGAACCTGGGATTTGCCCAATTCCTGCCACCCCCACTCCCACATCAACCTCAACACCCACGGTTACGTCTACCCCTGTCCCTATCCCCTCCAATATCACTGGTATCGTATACGGGGACGGGAATGGTACCCTTACTTATGACAGCGGTGAATTTCCATTTAGCGGTGCCGTTGTACATCTCTACAGCGGTGGTTGCGGTTCTGGTGGAGGCGAGATTGCCTCTACTACTACTGGCGCTGATGGGCGATATAATTTTGGAGGACTTTTTGCAGGCACATATTGTGTGGATGTCAACCCAGCCCCTGCCTCTTTTACAGTCCGAACCCCAGCCACAACTGTGATTATTGGCGAACCTAAAACCCATATTGCAAATTTTGGTTATTTTTATCTAGGCTAATACTTAAATTGAACAATAAGAGGCTGCCATATATGCATAGGCAGCCTCTTAGGTGTTTTTCAGGTAATTACATTTTTACTTAATTTCGGATTGCTAAGAATTATTATTGGCTTAAATATAAATATTATTAAAGCCTGGGTAAAACCATTGTTTTCAATGGCCATAATTTCATATTTCCGTATTAACTAAATATTTGCCAGGGTGGTCACTGCAGGTGCGCGGTCAAACATCCATAAAGCCAGGGGTAAACCAAAACCGAGTGTAAGTGTGGCAAAGATCCAGGCTAGAAGCATCCAAACCAGGCTGAACCAGAAGCCGATCACGATGAAATACAACGCGCGCAAAATGAAAGGCGGCTGTTTTGGGGCGGATTGTTTGACAACAGTTTGACCATCTCTGACTTCAACGGTGGTTTGCACGCGATTGGGTCTCAACGTCATAATATACGGAATGCGATTGATCATGGCCAATCCTAATGGCAGACCAATGATGGTTAAATTCAGGAACCAGGCGATCAGCGTCCAGATCAGACCCAGCCACCAGCCAACAAAGGCAAGATAAAGTAATCGTACCAGGCAGCCTGGTCCAGAATTTGGAACATTAACGGGGGTTGTTTGATTTGACATTTTATAATTCCTTTCCATCAATATATACGAGAATCTTGTTGTATCGTTTCAAAATATCCGAAAAGGCAATTATTGGAAGAAATAATTACAAAACGGGCGATTGAAGATGAAACTTAGTGGTTTGCTGAAACGCATGAACTGCCTGGAATAACATTTCTTCATTGAAACGTTTTCCCATGAGTTGCATACCAATGGGTAGCATATTCGAGTCCAATCCCACGGGGAAAGCGATGCCTGGAACACCTGCCAAATTGGCAGGCAGCGTGAAAACATCTTCAAGATACATAGCCAGCGGATCGTCGCCGTGCTCACCCACTTTAAATGCAGTGGTTGGTGTCACCGGGCAAGCAATTACATCAACGGACTCAAAGGCTTTTTCAAAATCTTGCTTGATCAACGTGCGGACTTTTTGAGCCTGACCGTAATATGCATCATAATAACCGGCTGAAAGAGCATAAGTGCCGAGCATGATGCGGCGTTTAACCTCGGAACCGAAACCCTGGCCGCGGGTATCAAAGAACAAATCCACCATTGAACCGCCAGTTTGACGTGCACCAAAGCGTACGCCGTCATAACGGGCCAGGTTGGCAGAGGCTTCTGCCGGGGCGATCAGGTAATAAACCGGCAAAGCGTATTTTGTGTGTGGCAGGCTGATCTCAACGATTTCAGCGCCCAGCGTACGGTAGGTTTCGATCGCAGCCATTATGGTGGTTTTAATCTCGGACTGGATACCTTCAATGAAATACTCGCGCGGAACACCTATACGCAACCCCTTGACGCCTTTATCAATTTCTTTGCGGTAATCCGAGACCGGTTGGTCAGCCGATGTGGCGTCCATTTTATCCAGGCCGGCCATAATGCCGAGCAGCAGTGCTGCTTCAGCCCCGGTTCTGGTGAAAGCGCCCATCGAATCGAGGGAGGAACCATATGCAACCAGGCCGTAGCGTGAAACGCGTCCGTAGCTGGGTTTTATGCCGGTGACACCGCAAAACGCGGCTGGCTGGCGGATGGAACCTCCGGTATCCGAACCGATGGCTGCGGGTACCATACGCGCGGCGACTGCCGCGGCGCTGCCGCCGGAGGATCCACCGGGCACGCGGGTTGTGTCCCATGGGTTGAAGGTGGGTCCAAAGGCCGAGGTTTCAGTTGAAGACCCCATGGCGAATTCGTCTGTATTGGTCTTGCCGACGATAATTGCACCGGCATCAATTAAATGCTGCACGGCTGTGGCGGTAAAGGGAGCGATCCAATCTCCCAACACGTTTGATCCGCACGAACAACGAATATCTTTGACCGTGATCAGGTCTTTCACCGCAATGGGAATACCTAACAAGGGAGGAAGCGTTTCGATTTGATTGGTCTCGAGCGCTTCAGCAAAACGGATGTCAGCTTTTTGGGCCTCTGCTCTAGCTGAGTCTTCTACCAGGGTGATAAAGGCATGGATACGGGGTTCAAGTGCGTGGACGCGCTGGAGATGTGCTTCAAGCAATTCAGAGCATGAAAATTTACCGGATCTCAGGCCAGCTTGCATTTCAAAGAGGGAAAGAAGTGTCAGATCGGGGTTCATTCAAACACCGGCGGCACTCTGAATTGATCTTTGGTGGTTGCTGGGGCATTCTTTAGAAGTTCATCGGTAGACATCGGGTCACGGGGATTATCCACACGCAAAGGGCATTCGTCCGGTTGTACACCTGAGGCGGCAGAAATTGCGGTGGTGTCCAACTCTTGCAGCATGTTAACATAATCCAGAATCGATGAAAGCTGTTCGCGATATCGAGATTTTTCCTCTTCCGTCAGGTTGAGGCGGGCCAATTTGGAAATATGTTCCACTTCTGCAACGGTTAAACTCATGCGTGCTATTATACACGAGTGCGTCAAATTCAATATCGATGTTTTGCCATTGCATCCAAATTCAAAAGGCTCTATACTTAATTTGCAAGGCCATTAAAAAACAAGGAATTCGAATGAACATAATTTCCGTCGCCTCTACCAACCCTGTCAAATTGCAGGCTGCACTGGATGGTTTTCAGCGCATGTTTCCCCGCGAATCGTTTGAAATTCGCACGCTAAAACTTCCATCCACGGTTTCAGACCAACCCATGACAGACGAGGAAAC
>PNNU01000232.1 GCA_013824385.1 Anaerolinea sp. | reverse complement strand
CAGCCGTGGGGCTGCGTTACGACGGAAATGACGGTTACGTGTATTGGATGCCTGGCTTGGAAAAATTAAAGGGGATCCACACCCAGGTTGAAATCAACCAGTATGTTCATTTTGAAAGCATCGAAAGCGAATCTCACAAGCGACCTGCGTTGGATGACCGCATCCAATTCGCGGATGATGTCAAACCTGTCTTCAAAAACGGACGTGTCATCTTACAGGTTTCCGCGGCAAAAAGAGGTGCAGAATTTGAATGGCAATCTTAAGTTTTTGTAAAATAATTTATGGTTATTCTTAAATATTACTCCGGTAATCTTAAATATTTTGTAAGGTCTATGTAAAGTCGTTTTTGGTATCAGGAGTGTTATTATCAAAAAGTTGATTCGGTTTATTAAAGGAGGATTTGTATGAAAAAGGGTTTATTACAACTGACAACTATCTCATTGGTACTAATCTTAATGCTTGTTGCTTTACCAACATCGGTCTTTGCCTTCAATGCACAGTGGAACACTGGAACAGCCGTTACCATTGATTACAAAGCCAATCCAGCCCCAACCTGGCTGCAGATTTTTTCAGATGGTGTAAAAACTGATGCGGCTGCCACCATTTGCTATCCTTTCCCACAGGGACTTGAAGAATGGGTAGGCAACATCTATCAGTTGAAAGATCACAATTGGATCAAACTGGCTACCACCGTCAAATGGATGCCAAACACTGAGGGAACCTACACTGCATGTGCAAACGCTCCAGAAGCCGGAACTTTTGTGCTCATGGGTTACTATCACAGTAAAAAAGTTACGACTCCAGTTGTTGACCTCAGCGTAAGAGGTGACTGGAACACCGGTGAACAAGTAAACATTGATCCTGAGAGAACCCCACCCCCGTCTTATCTGCAGTTATTCTTTGCGGGTGTAAAAGCCGACAAGAATACCAAGATCTGCCATGCCTTCCCGGCTGGTCCATATGGTTGGACACCAGAAATTCGTCAGTGGAAAAATGGCGCCTGGGTTAAACTCGCCACAACCGCTGGATTCGTTGGCGCTGCTAATGATAGTGTCTATACTGCTTGCGCCACCACCACAGAAACAGGAACCTTTGGCCTCTTTGGATACTGGACCAAATAACCAATACATCTTAATTTTGTAACTGTAAACGGCATCAGAATCGAATGTCTAATCCAAGATTCTGATGCCGCTTTTTAAGCTATAATTTGATTTTATGGTGGGTGAATTATTTTTTTATCTTCTTTTTGAACAAAGCCAAAATATCAATAAACCTTATATTGTTTTTTTCTAAATTATTTGATCCAAAACAACCATAATCAACGAGGAGAAAAAATGAAAAGGGTAATTTTTGTATTTTTAGTCTTGGTCTTGGTGTTTGCAATGTTTTTGGGAAAGGGACCAACAATAGCGAGTGCAGTAACTGAGAAAACTCCTTTGTCCACAACACCTTCTCCCACTGCAACCCCCGCTCCTCCACTGGCTCCGGCAAATTGGACGGTTGGTGTGGAAACTTCTGTTGATCTCGAAAAATATGCTCCTCCTGCCTGGATGCAATTAGTGGTAAATCCAGTCAAGGTAACCACTTCAGAAGAAGTTTGTCACGAATTCCGTGGTGGTCAATATAACTGGATACCTGAAGTAAAGCAACTGAAAAATGGAAAATGGATAAAAGTAGAGTCTACTGCTAAATGGACGCCAGACACAGAAGGCAAATACATGGTCTGCTTCGAGGCTGAGGCTGGCACATACGCTCTCTTTGCACACTATAGCCCCTCTGTCAAATAATCTGTTTCTGCAGTTAAATACACAGAAACAGATTCTGATTGCTTCGAAAAAAAGTCCTCGAAAATTCGGGGACTTTTTATCTTACAATTTTGTGGCTTTAAGAGAAAACATAAGTGGAATGGGGGTTTTTCTATCAGGAAAAGTCCAAATGCCATGACCATCGGATTCCAAAAAAGGTAACTGCTGATATACGCTGAATGGATATTCGTTAAAGTATTCTATCTTTAAGCCATTTGCAATGAGACTGTTAATAATCTCGGAGAGGGTATGATCCCAACCAATCTCCTCCTGCGATTGAATCTGCACTTCTCTATCCGCATAAGATCCTTTTACTTCAAAATGCAAGGCTTCCTTTTCAAAATACGGATACCGAAGCTGTAAATTAGGAGCGTCGTCATCGAACACCATGGCAAAGGGGTGAAATTCAGCAATATAGAAGAAACCGCCGGGTTTGACATAAGAGGCCACGATCTTCGCCCAGCGCGGAATGTCAGGTAGCCAGGCCAACACTCCATAAGAGGTGAAGACGATATCATACTGGCCCAAAAGGTTCTGCGGCAGATCATAGAGGTTGCAGCAAATAAATCGGGCATCGAGGTTGCAGCGCGCAGCCAATTCGTTGGCTTGTTCGATGGCTGATTCTGAAAAATCCATGCCGGTCACGTGAGCGCCCAATCTTGCCCAATTGAGAGTATCCTTTCCAAAATGACATTGCAGATGCAGCAGGTTCTTTCCTTCAACATCACCCACTTCGCCAAGTTCGAGTGCATTCAACGAGTTTTCTCCCGCCACAAAATTATCCACCCCATAAAACTCGGATTTTACATGAATGGGAACCCATTCTTCCCACAGTCTGTGGTTACTTTCCATATAGTTTTGGTTAAGTTCGTCTGACATAAAATAATCCCTCCGCGTGATGGAGGGATTTTACCATTTTTTAATTAACGGGCGGTAAGGGTTCAATATCCCAACACCGCCCGGAATGTTAACCTGGGGGGTTAACTCGATTTGATAGCAATTTTATGGGCTTGCCTGGCAGCTGCCGGTGTTTTTGGCAAGGTGATATTAAGAACACCGTTTCTGAAGCTGGCTTCTACCTTGTCTGCTTGAATTTCACTCATCAGCGGAACAACCCTTTGGAAGGATCCATAAGTACGCTCGACACGATGGAAATTCTTGCCTTTCTCTTCAACATCGTTTTTCTTTTCACCGCTGATGATTAGAGCATCGTTCTCCAAGGAGAGTTGAATGTCTTTCTCATCCATGCCTGGCAATTCCGCAGTCACTTGCATGGCTGTGTCTGTTTCGCTTACATCAATCCGCGGCATGAAATCTGGCATACTGCGCATGGTGGGTACTGAAAGCATGGTGAAAGGATCATTAAAGAACTGGTCGAACATGCGGTTCATCTCGTTTTGAATCGCCATCACGGGGGTTTCGTTTTCACGCCGGGCTGGCATTGTATTGCCTCGGCGCCGTAAAGGAAGAATGTTACTGTTCATATTGACCTCCTTATGGTCACCTGAATTATTTGATATGCTATTTATAAAATCGGGAAATAAGATTTATAAAAGAGAAATATCAGAAGAATGTTAAAAATTCACATTTACAAACACATGAATTGAGCAATCAAACTTTTTGTAATAAGAAATTTTGATAGACGATATCGCCGGTTTGGAATCCTTTGTAAATCCATGTGTCTTTATTACCTGCAAACTCCCGCAGCAATTTGTGCAGAAATTTCGGAACACCGCGCTGGATATGCGCAAACCTGCGGCCATGATCAGCGTCCAATGCTTTGATCACGTTGGGAGTTATGTTCTCATGCTTGATAAGGCGCATCCCGGTCTGTTCAAGTTGTTCTTCAAGTTTATCGAGTTGTTCAAGATTACGAAAATCAGCAAACATGAAATAACCACCCGGCTTCAAAACGCGCTTGACCTGCCCAAGGAAATCAACCATCGATCCATAACAATGGGAAGATTCCACATTCAGGACAATATCGAAGCTCTGGTCATCAAAAGGGAGATTTTCGGCGTCGCCAGGTACAAAACTCAGTCCTTTGACACGATAATGTTCCAGGCAAAGGTTAACGGCATTGTCTGAATAATCCACACCGACAACACTAGCTGGATCGAGGTATCGCATAATATAATCCGCTCCACCGCCCCGGCCGCTGCCAACCTCAAGTAGCTTAAGTCCGTGTAATTCTACTGCGCTTGCCATGTAATGGTACAACTGGATGCAGGTGCGGTTGATCTCATCTTCTGCTTGTAATACTACCCTTGCAGCATCACTATCCGGGGTATAACCGTAATTCATGAACGTCCAATCTCGTTTTTGATAGCCATAAGCCATGAGCTGGTACATTTGTTTACGGGAAGATTTTCTGAATTTTGGAAAAAGGTCACACATTTTTGTATAAAAAATGGCTAACATAACTCTCCTGATAATTGTTTATTGAATCCTTCGTCATCATAAAGATAATTCTTATTTTGATTATACAATTACTAATATATCAAACACAGTAATTGACATGAGTTGCGGTTAATTCTTATGGTGTTGAATAATGAGTTTTTAAAAAGAGAAAAATCTGAAGGATTTTAAAAAAGGATCTTCCACTGGTTGAGGGGGGCAACCAGCAGAAGATCAACCTTATTATAGCAAATAATTTGAATATTTATCACGAATTGTTAAGAAATTGTTAGGAATCTGCATAATTTCAATTACTAAGGATGATGCGCCCGTCAAGCACCAACGCACCCTGCCCTTCTGGATGAACCAAAAGGGGATTTACTTCGACCTCTGCAATCTCAGGGAAATCCAAGGCAAGCTGCCCCAGCCGCTGGATGCACGCAACGACCGCATCAAGATCTGATGCGGGTTGCCCGCGGAAACCCTTGAGAAGTTTGCCCGCACCGGTTTCGTTGATCATCTCCAATGCCTCTTTTTCACTAATGGGTGCAACTCTAAAAGAAACATCTTTAAATAACTCCACGTAAACGCCGCCCATCCCAAACATCAATAACGGACCAAAACCCTGGTCGCGGCGCATGCCCACAATCACTTCCTGTCCGCGGCCGGCCATTTGCTCAATCATGACGCCTTCAAGCTTAGCTTCGGGCATCTTGCGTCCTATATCTATGAACATGCGTTCATAAGCTGCCATGACCTCTGTTTCATTTTGAAGGTTCAGGCAAATGCCACCCACATCTGATTTATGCAGAATCTGCGGCGACACAATCTTCATTACCACTGGAAAACCAATCTCATCCGCCAGTTTGGCTGCAGACACCGGATTTACAGCCATGCCGCCTTTAATCATCGGAATACTATAGGCTTCGAGAATCGGCCTTGTTTGTGCTTCACCAAAGACTTTTGGAGCTCCTGGAGCCTGCAAGATTTTCTCAGCAGCGGATTTGTCCACACTTGTGAGAGGAGCTGCAGCTTCAAACTTCTGACCCCGCCATTCAGAATAATCGAGCATGGCCTTCAAGACCCGGCCCATGGATTCTGGATGGACAAACATGGGCATTCGGTTGCCTTGCAGCACCAACCTGGCTTCATTTACGGATATATCTCCCATGATGCAGGTAAGCACAGGTCTGTTTGACCCATGTGAGGCATCGACGATGGCCTGTGCCACACCTGCAGGATTCACCAACGATTGCGGCACAAGAATTGGAATGATAATATCCACATTTTTGTCTGAGATTAATTGTTTGACCGCCATTTGATAGTCAGCGGGTTCGGCGCCTCCCAACATATCCACCGGGTTGCTCACTTGCGCAGCCGGGTTGAGATGCCGGCGAAGTACCTCTCGGGTCTCAGTTTCAAGATCTTCCAAAGAGATGCCATGTGCAGAAAGTGAATCTGAAGCCAATGCAGCCGGCCCACCAGCATTGGTGAGGATGACGGCTCGTTTGCCAGTCGGCAAGGGCTGAAAATCGAGACACATTGCGACATCAAAGAGTTCTGCCACCGTATCGACTTCGATCACACCCGCTTGTTTAAAAGCTGCCTGGTAGGCGGCGTATGAACCCGCCAGTGAACCGGTGTGCGAAGAAACCGCCCTCGCCCCCGCGCTGGTACGTCCGGCTTTGAGCAGCACGATCGGTTTTTT
>PNNU01000231.1 GCA_013824385.1 Anaerolinea sp. | reverse complement strand
ATGAAAATGCAGATGGTTGCCCGAACTATAGCCTGTATCATCTGCTTTACCGATAAACTGGCCTTGCATGACTTCAGCGCCTACCGATTTCAATGCGCCAGGTATGGTGCCTTGCGCCAGGTGGTAATAAACCTGGTAGGTTGTGGGGGAGGTGGATGGATCTTCGAGAATTATGTAATTGGTATTGGTTGTATTGCCGTTGGCGTAACTATCTTGAAAGAATCTTACATATCCATGCTTGGAAGCCTTGATATCAAACATGGAGCCGTTTGCAAAGTCATAGGCATATAAACACGAAGCTGGGCATGATTTATAAGTAAAAACGTGACCAATACTTCCGGTGAGTGTAACCGTGGTACCTTTTGTCCAGGGCAGTTTGTAACCAGTGAAAACAATACCCTCTTTAGATTGCTGCTGTACCGCAGGCATATAAAAAGCTTTGTTCTCTTGAGAAAGCATGGAATCAGGTACGGCCATTAACTCAGTCGCAAAAGTTGGATCAACCGGAAAAGTGATTCGCCAGGGTTGTGCGGGATCGCCAGTGGCATGGGCAAGCACCAACAAAGGTTCACTATTTTGCACCAGACCAGTATCTTTATCCACCATGCTGAGCCAAACCAAAGCCAGAGATTTATCTTTTGAAAAATCTACATTATCAATCGTTACTCGATAGATAATGAAAGCGAGAACATCTTCACGACCTGAAGAAGCCTTCTGAATGGCTGTGTTTAATTCAATCTCACGCGGATCGGTAAGTGTTTTCGGTTGCGGTAATTTTGGTTCTTCCGTACCAACCTTCGAAACACTGCCTTTATCCTGGTTTACTGAACATCCAATCAAAGTGCTGACCAGTAAGAAGCTAACCAGCAACAAAAAAACATATCTCATCCACTTCGAAGTATGCATAACAGGCACCTCTACCTCAATCAAAATACTATCACAGGATAGGGTGCAAGTTCTACGCCAAACTTTTTAGAGAATCATTGCTGATTCAAACCGTTTTTGACTGTCCCTTCCCTTGAAAGGTGAAATAGAAGCAGGCGCCTTTTCCAGGTTCTGCTTCAACCCAAACCCGTCCGTCGTGATGTTCCACTGCCCGACGGACTATTGAAAGGCCAATCCCCATTCCTTCATAAGCCAAGTTTTTATGGGCACGAGTAAAAGGTTCAAATATTTGTTCAGCAAGAGATTGGTCAAACCCAAGTCCGTTGTCTCTCACAAAATATATGGTTTCAACTTCACTGTTTTCAAAACTTCCCACTTCCACCAGGGCTTTAGAAGTTTTCTTGGTGTATTTCCAGGCATTTTGCAACAGGTTTTGTGTTATCAGCCGGACCACACCTTTGTCAGCGATCAAATTCATATTGGGTTGGACGATAAATTCCAATAGCCTATCAGGTTCTTGCAATCTAATGGTATTCATTGTTTCCTGAACGATCTCACTGAAATTGACTCGTTCATATTCCAATGGCTTGCGGCTGATACCGGTAAGTACAAGCATATCATCCAACATTTCGTTCATCGTCAACCCGGCTTTGTAGATTTGCTGGACAAAATCATTCCCCTCATCATCCAACTTTTTCTTATATTCCTTTTGTAAAAGATCAGAGTAGCCAAGAATGGCGCGAATGGGAGCTTTCAAATCATGCGAGGCTGTATAACCAAAGGATTCAAAATCGTCCCTTTCCTGCATGGCAGTGTCCAATTCATCCAGGGTTTTTTTGTGTTCTGTTAAATCAACGACTGAAACCAGAGTAGAATCCAGCCCTAAAGACCTCAGCGGATGTGAAACGACTTTTACAAAAATACTTTCACCATCTTTCTTTAGATGTTCCCACGGCCCTGACTGTCGCAATTCATCTTTATATTCAGAAAGAACTTTTATCATTGAAGGGATGTCTTCTTCACGGCGCAGGTCAGTGATTTTCAACTTGCGAAACTCGTCAGGTGTATAACCATATACCTTGCAAGCAGCAGGGTTAACTGCCATGATCTCAAGGGAATTGTTATCATAAATCCACATTGCTTGGGGATTGTCTTCAAATAAAAGATTGAAGCTGCGTTGAACCGCCGCAATTTCATTCAATAATTGGTCTTTATGAGATTCATCTCTTCGAAGCAAGATGAATAATAGTGTTGTCGCGAGGATGACATAAACCAGCCCTTTGACCATGGAATATAATCCTGCACTTTCAAGATTGGGAGCCGCGGCAAAAGCTAATTTATCAGAAAACACGATCCATAGCACCGAAAACACTCCAAAGATCAATGGCACCTTGAATGAGCCTCTAAATAGTAGTTTCTTCATACCCGTCATCCTCTCCCATCCAATGAGTAACGAATAATTTTGCATAACACTATCTTTTCAAAAACAGAGCCGTACCAGGCTCTGTTTTTTTTCATATTTTTAAGGTTGAAACACAATCAAATTATCAAACAGAATCTGTGTGCCCTTTTCTTCAAAAGTCCCGGCCAACAAACCTATGTCACCAGATGATAGATCACTGTCATCAACCGCATCTACGTAATCACCATTGATATACAAAATCAATCGGGTGCCAACACAGTCAAATCGGATGTGGTTGACCGCAGACCCTGCATAAATAGTATCGGTAACCTGCATCCCATTCTTGGGAATGAAAGTTTGTTCACCTTTTACAACCTTGCCAATACCATAATAGCCATCACTGGAAATGACTGCAAAATAGTAATTATCTGCATCCGTATAACGGCACTGCACACCAAAGCGATTGCCCACTGGTCCCATCTGCTTGACAGTATCAACCTCAATCTTGGTATCTTCGAATTTCTTGCCAGGATTCGACCACAAATCAAAATTCGCACTGGCGACCGTGATGCGGTATTGGCCTTCAAAATATGTAGTATCCCCTTCTATTCCAGAGTTCTCCAACCAACCACTGGCCAGATTGGAAAAATCATCATAGAGGAGCACTTGCTGATTGGTCATACCTGATTGAAAAGGTGACACTAACGAAGTCACATCCAATTTAAAGTGAGAAGGAGAACCCGCGATCAGCGTGGATGAATCCAGATATTGAGAGTTATTGCCCAACAGATTACCATCTTTGTCGTATACCCTGGCTTGCAGTTCAACCAAACCAAATGTGGAACTTCCTGGGTTCTGCACAGTACCTTCAATTTTCACATATTCGCCCGGCACTGCACTGTTGGCTTGCCCGGTTAAGTACTGATACCAATTATATAGGTTAGCCCTGGATGAATTGGTGGTAAAGAACCAATAGAGAAACAGGCTGAGCAGGTTGATATAAAAAACCAACAGGATGCCTGCCATAACTTTTAATGCACTTCTGGCGTCTGGATCACTCAGTTCAACCACACACCAAACCGGCATAAGAAATATAAAGGTCAGAATTTTGATCCAGGTGCGGCGGTACCATCTTTTACGTTTTGGTTTTGGTGCAGGTTCTTCTTCGACAGTGGGTTCATCAGTGGTCAAATCGCGGCGGCAGGCGTTGCAGGTCTTTGCCGCTTCATCCACTAATTCACCGCAATAAGGACAGGTTTTTAAGGGGGATGACTCCACCTCTTCTGCCATATATTCCGGCATGTCGGTAAAGGGATCAATTCTGATGTTTGCGGGTTTATCAATGATTGAGGTTTCAGAGGTGGGGGCTAAAAACTCATGCCGTGTTTTCAAAGCCGCCAGTGCTTTTTTGATCAGGCTGGAGTCAGGATTATGAAGCAGACAGGCTTCCATGAGTTTAATTTTTTCATCATCGCTTTCGCGCGTTTCAATCTCCCAAACCCATGCCTGAATATTTTGGGGTTGGGCCACTATGATTGGTTCGAGGATCATCCTCGCCTCAATCTTTTTTCCGGCCTTGATTAAATTAACCGCCTGTTTTAATTCTTCCGCCGACATGTTCCCACTACTCCATCATAACGAATATTATCGTCACTGTTTGATATTACATGAATCGGATTTTGATGTCAAATAAATATTAAATTGTAGATTAAGCAATTTTTAAAGAATGCATCTGCTCCACGTATTCCAGGCTTTGGTGTCTGAAATAAGTATTGTAGAGACTGGCATAATTTCCACCTTTGGCCAGCAGAGAATTGTGAGTTCCTTCTTCAAGGATTGATCCATTATCCATCACGATAATGCGGTCCGCCGATTTCACAGTTGAAAGACGGTGTGCAATAAGGATACTGGTGGTTTGCTCCAAAATCAGCGTCAGAGCTTGTTGGATCTGCCATTCGGTGAAAGGATCAATGCTGGCCGTGGCTTCATCCAGGATGAAGATAGCCGGTTCCTGTACCAACACCCGCATCAGAGATACCAACTGGCGTTGGCCCATCGAAAGCCGGGAGCCGCGTTCCCCTACCTCGGTGACCAATCCATCGGGAAGTGTATCCAACCACTCTCCATCACCTATCTTTTTGGCAACCCTAATGATTTCAGCATCAGAAACCTCCGGCTTGGCATAGCGGATGTTCTCAGCCACGCTGCCTGAAAACAGGAAAGGTACTTGTGAAACCACACCCAGATGGCGGCGATAATCATAGAGATCAAAACTGCGAATATCATGTCCGTCAATTAAAAGACGGCCTTCTTGAAATTCATAGAAACGCGCGATTAGTTTGGCAATCGAGGTTTTTCCCGCACCGGTATGTCCCACGATAGCCAGGTTTTCACCTGCTTTGATCGTGAGGTTGAGCTTATCAAGAATTTGTTCGCTTTCTTTATAATGGAAACTGATATTCTCAAACACAATTTCACCTTTTAACGGAGGAACCAGTTGAGAATCAATCTGCACCACGGCGGTGGGCGTATCAATCAGGGCGAACACACGTTCAGAAGCCGATAGTCCATTCTGGATGGAGGTCCAAAAAGAAGTGATATTCATGACTGGGTACATAAATCGATCCAGGCTGAGGATGAAGAGATACCAGGCTCCAACTGAAACGACGCCGGCGATGGCACTGTGAGCACCAGCAAACACCATCACACCTGTGGCAATGCCCGAAAGTGCATTCAAGGTTGGAAAGACCACCGAGAGCGCCAATCCGCGCCTGACGTTTACTTTGTATGATGTGTCGTTGGCTTCATTGAATTCCTGATAAATGCTGGCTTCCTGCCTGAAGTTCTTGGCCACTGCAATACCGCTGACAGTTTCCTTGATGGTTGAATTGACGTTTGCCATGGCGCGCATCCCCTGGCGGGTGGCCTTGCGTGCTATCGTTCGATAAAGGACAGCAAATATGGTCACAACAGGGATAATCGCGAAAAGATAGAGTGACAAATGCCATTCGATGACAAAAAGCACCACTGCCAGGATAAGGGCTTCTACTACCTGGCTGGCAACATCAGTTACTAATGTGATCAATTCACCAAAGTCACGTGTGTCTGAGGTGATGCGCGACACAATCTTGCCGGATGAAAATTCATCGTAGAAGGAGAGGTCGTGTTCGACCGAAGCGGAATAAGCGTCAATGGCCAACTTTGCGACTACATCGGCGATGGTCACAGCCATCAACCTCCGCAGCCCCCAGTTGAAAAACCAGATAGAGAGACCAATCGCCAGCACTGCTGCACCCACACCAATCATGCTCCACAATTGAGGAACACCTTTGAGCAGGTCCACTCCACGCGAGACGATGATGGGCAGCAGCGAACCGGCTCCGGCAATGGCCAGGGTTAATAATGAAACCACCACCAGGCGCTTCCACTGGGGTTTAAAATAACCCACAATACGACTTGTTAATTCTTTATCGTCGTAAGTGCGGTCATATTTTTCTGCGTTAAGACTGTCAAAAAAGCCCATAGGTTAGTTATTAGTGATTTGTGATTAGGGATTAGGAAGAACAAAATATTTGGTTTTCCTGATTACTAATTACTATTCACCAATCTCTTCTTTATTCACT
>PNNU01000230.1 GCA_013824385.1 Anaerolinea sp. | reverse complement strand
CCGAAGACAAAAATGCGCTGGTGTGTACGTAACAATTCGGTGGCCTGTTTAATGGCTTTGCGGTCAAGCGTGTGCAGCGATTCGGTCAGAAAATCAATCTCGGAAGTAACCAGTTGTTCATAAATATCCCCTGACTCGCGCAAATCGTCCAAACTGCTTCGAATGCGCGCTGAGTGGTTCACCAAATTTCTAACCTTGGCTTGCAGCATGATCCGCATAGCCGGATAGCTTTCAAACCCAAGCGTTTTGGCAAAACGCAGCATTGTGGGTTCACTGATGTTGAGTTTGGCGGCCACCTCCGCGGCGGACATAAAGGCAGCTTCATCCTGGTTTTGACTGATGAAGTCAGCTATCCGTTTTTCGCTGTTGGTGAACTGTTCGTAATTTTCAGCAACCAGTTTGCTAAAGTTGATGCTATTGTTTTTATCTGTTGGCATCTAGTCCTCTTTTCGATTAATCTTCGAAATCAATGCGTTGGTCCAGACTAAATTTGTGTAGATAATAATTAATTGCCTTTTTCAAAAATGGATAATGCCGGCAAATCCAGCAGGGAATTGCAATAGAAATCCGCGTCGGCACCCTCATCTTGATTAATTGCAATGGTGGTCATTCCAGCTTTGCGGGCACCTTCAAGTTCAATTCCAAGATGTCCAACAAAAGCGGTTTCAGCGGGGGTCAGTTTGGCTTGTTGAATGGCATAACTGTATACGGCGGGGTCAGGTTTGTGAGCACCGAGATCCGTAGAGCAGGCGACAATGTCAATAAACTCGGCTACTCCGGCTTTTTCGAGACGCCGCATTTTCCACTCCAAAGGGTACATGGTGTCAGTGATAATTCCCATTTGAAACCCTTTATGTTTCAAATGAGTCAATGCCTCTTTGGCACCCGGGATGGGCTGAATGGCATTTGAATAGTTAACGATTTCAGTCGTATACTCTTTGCGTTGGTCAGGGTTGATGACATTGCGCATTGATAAATATTGATCCCAATAGACTTCGTGGCTGATACTTCCTTCATTCGCTTGAGATCGGAGTGCCAACTGTTTTTCCATTAAATCTGTCGAGATCTCTGGTGAATACCCATTCTTAATAAGATAATTTATCGCGAATTCTTCAGTGGTTCCAGCCCGAGTGTAGAGAATACCGGCAGCATCAAAGAAAATGGCTTTAATCATTGTTGGTTTGTCCTGTGATGTAAGAATATTTGACCACCAGTTTTCTTGAGTCTGTAATTGCAGTGACTAGAAAAGAGGGTGATGTTGCTGTTGATTACATTTCTAATAAAATTGTAATTTTACTTACATTATCTTACAACACTGCAAGTTAAAATGCAAGCATCAATTTCTCAAAGTGACATGAAGGTCAACCTAAAGTAAAATTCAGTCTGGTTCGCTCAAATGCAATGTATTGATTAAGGAGATTACTGCCCATGGATCAAGCTTATTCCATTCAGCCCTTTCGACCAGAAAACCAGCAAGAAGCCAGAAACCTTGTACTGGCAGGGTTGGAAGAGCATTGGGGCTTTCTCGATCCCACTTTAAACCTGGACTTGATTGATATCGCAACTTCTTATGCGGATGGGCTGTTTTTGGTGGCTCGACGAGCCGACTCCATCGTCGGCACTGGCGCATTGCTGCCGAGATCGCATGATACTGCAGAAATTATGCGCATGTCTGTGGCGTCAACCCTGCGTCGCAGCGGACTTGGCAGTGCGATCTTGCAGCACTTGTGCGATTACGCCAAAACAATGGGGTATCTTAAATTGGTACTTGAAACCACAAGCACCTGGCAGGAAGTCATTGAGTTCTATTTGAGATTCGGTTTTCAAATCACACATCAAAAAGAAGGTGACACATATTTTGTTCTAAATCTTCAGTGAACCTGTTTCTGACTAATACATATTCTTTTTCACCAACCCAAAATAATCGACAGTAATCCCGGTTTTGTTTTTTGAAATGACGATCCCCTTTGGATCAATGTGCAGGGTTATCACTCGCTTGCATTTGAACCCTGTCTGTTGACCCGGGTTGACCAGCAAGATTTTCTTTCCGTTTTGGGGGTGATCGAGGGCGGCTGCTCCGGCGCCGGTGATCATTTCAATGAGGGCAATTTTTTGATTATCAGTCAATTTGATTTGCGGATGAATTAGACATTTGACCCCTTTTTGAAGTTCATCTGCCAATGAACCGATTTTCCATTTGGTCACATTTTCAATCTTCATGCCCTTCAGAAACGGGATCAATCTGGATTTCATGTCAAGTTTTTCGGCTAGTACTTGTCCAACCCGACAGCGCATTTCGACCGTTAGTTGTTGATGGGCAGTCAGTTCTATGGATTGTGTCGAAGCTGTGCAGGTGGTTGGGTCATAGGTAAATATGATCTCCAACGGATGTCCGTCCATTTTGGCGACCATCTCTTCGGGGCGATGAACTCCGCGGAAGAGGATGCGGTACGAACGGTCTTCTGGTATATGCCTGGTTTCGCCCTCCCCTGGCGCGATGGTGACGGCAAGTGAAGAATCAGTAAAGTGAGAAGTGAAAACAGTATTTGCCCCGCCCCGTTGAAGGTAATCCTGGGTGACACCATCGTCTTCATACAAAGTGAAACTTCCGTCCCGACCTGGGAAAACCAGCAGATCGATTTTTCTTGGGTTGGCCGCACCGTTGAGTGTGGTTTCAGCTTGTAAAGGAATAATACATCCGGCTTTGGCAAAAAGGGGCATCTCCTTAAGATCATTAAAAATGATTTTCCAGCTTCCGCCTGCGTGATGGATGCCGCTGAAAAACTCAAACCAGTCCCCGGGTGGGAACCAGACACCTTGTTTGGCTTTACCGATTTCAGGGTCAATTGGCGATGTAACCGGTGCTGCCATAAGTTCGGTTCCAAACATGTATTGGTTGACCGGGTTGTAAGCGGATTCTTCAGCAGGCCAGTCATAATAAAGCGGTGAAATGGGGGGCAATCCTTGCTGCTGGTTGCGGTGGGCCATACTGTAGAGGTAGGGAATCAGGGCGTGCCTGAACTGCATGGCACCTCGGGTTAATTTCAACACCTCTGCATCCGCGTGCCAGGGGTGGCGGTCAATAAATTCATCTTTTGTGCTGTGCAAACGGAAGATCGGACTGAGGACCCCAAACTGTACCCAACGAATGTAGAGTTCCTTGTCTTCCATGCCGCACATATGTCCGCCGATGTCGTGGCTCCACCAGCCGTAAGCTGCATTGGCCGCCGACGTCGTGAACCAGGGTTGAAAAGCCAACGATTGCCATGAAACAATGGTATCGCCCGAAAAACCGATCGGGTAGCGGTGGTTACCGGGTCCGCCCCAGCGTGAAAAGATAACCGGGCGTTTGGCAGGTGTGCGGCCCAGATCGAAATAGTGCAGATGGTTGAGCCACCACAATGGGTCAAGCCCCGGAAGTTGGGTAAATTCACCTTGTTGCCAATCTAGCCACCAGAAATCCACCCCCTGATTTTCGATGGGATGCAGGATGTACTCAAAGTAAACCTGCGCAAAATTGGCATCTGCGATATTGAAGGGAAGCGGTTTTTTAGTCTGCGGGTTAACCCTCAGTGCGTTTGCAGCCGCGGGGTATTGGTCTTCGTGAGCGTGAATACCTTCAGCTGGATGCAGGTTGAGGGCGCTAATTAATCCGCGGTCGTGCAGCCAGTTCATCAGGGTGGAGGGATCGGGGAATAACGCGCGGTTCCAACTGAAGCCCGTCCAGCCGCTGCAATCGTTGCCAGTTTGGGTGATATGCCAGTCCATGTCGATGATGAGCGTGGAAAGCGGAATTTCCTCCCGTTGAAAACGTTCGACCAGGTGTTGAAGGTCTTGTTGGGTGTATTCCCAGTAGCGCGACCACCAATTGCCGAGGAAGGCGCGTGGAAGCAGACCGGGAGTGCCGGCGACTTTTTGATAATCTTGCAGCGCACTTTTATAATCGCTTCCGTACATTAAAAGGTAAAGATCGCGATAGCCTGTGGCGACTTTCCGTGGTTCAAGCCAACCTTCGGCATTGAATATCAAGCTGGGTGTATCTTCTATTTGCGTCCAACCGGAACGTGAAAGCAATCCGGGTTTCAAGGGAATGGCGCCGTTGGCTCCGTCCAGGGTGCGGGCTGTGCCGGGTAGTAAACCAGGGTTTGAACCGTCAACGTGGAAGATCAGACCTGTTTCTTTGATTAATATCTCAATCGACTGCAGGTTGATCTTATTGCGGGAGTGTTGGCAGGTTAGTTTATAGTGAGCAGTTTCAATCTGCAGACTCGAAGAAGTCTGATGGATATCCGTCTGGAGGAGGGGCTGGTGGCGATACCAGAAAACCTGGCTGGGGCGGTCTTCAAAAAGGTCTGAATGATTAAATTCAATGCGCAGAAAACGTTCGGTCAGCAGTGTAAAGCGGAAATTCGCGAAGCGAATGACTGTTTGCGGGTTGGCAATTGCAGAAGAGAGCGGGGGGGTGAAAAATTGAGTTGAGGGCATTTGTTTTTCTCCAGAAAGAGGGGTATTGACTTTTCTTGGAAAGGCTCTATAATCAAAACATAATTCATTCACTAAACGAAGTAATTATATCATGAACCCTATACCACGCGGCAACCGCGACCTTATTCGCTCCATCAATCGATCCATCCTCCTCAATGTGATTAAAACCGAGGGGGAGGTTTCACGTGTGGCGTTGGCGCACATGACCGGATTAAGCGCCGCCACGGTTACCACCATTACCGGGCAGCTCATCCAGGAAGACCTGGTGTTTGAAAAAGCCACTGGCGATTCCACCGGGGGCAGGCCGCCCATCATGCTGGCCTTGAATCCGCGCGGCGGATTTGTCATCGGAATCAAACTGATGGAAGGCAAGGCTGTTGGCGCCATCACAGACCTCAACGCATCCATCCTGGCAAAGGACGCCATTGAACTTCCTGACACCCAGGTGGATACAAGTGTGAACACACTGGTAACGCTGGTTAATCGTCTGGTCCAGCAAGGCGGAATCAAAAAGAAACAATTAATGGGTGTGGGCATTGGCCTGGCCGGAGTTGTGAATTTTGCTGAGGGGATCGTCAAGCAGAACCCCATTTTTGGCTGGAAAAACGTTAACTTGCGTGAACTGTTGGAAACGCGCATGCGGGTACCTGTCTACATTGACAATGATGTTAATACTTTAACCCTTAGTGAAAAATGGCTTGAACCAGGCAAACCTGAAGATAATTTTATCGTAATTACGCTCGGGCGTGGTATTGGCATGGGTATTGTGATCAACGGCCAGATCTATCGCGGTAAAGGCGGGGGCGCAGGTGAATTTGGGCACATTATGGTGGACCCCGACGGCCATAGATGCGAATGCGGCCGGCAAGGTTGTCTTGAAACAGTTTTAAGTGATCGAGCGTTGGTGGCTGAAGCGAAACAAACACTATCCACGGATGTGCGCGATCTGGACGACTTAATTGAACGAATGAAAGCAGGCGATCAAAACGCCGCCTTGATCTTTACCAAAGCCGGTAAGCTTCTCGGACACCAGATCGCAAATCTGGTAAATTTGTTTGATCCAAAATTGATCATTATCAGTGGAGAAGGCATCCGCATGGGCGATGTGTTTTTCTCTGCAGTACGCAGTACTTTTGAAGAAGGAGTCATGCCGGGTCTTGCTGAAGATACCGAGATTCGTGTGAATTCCTGGGGCGACGATATTTGGGCACTGGGTGCAGCCAGCCTGGTGATAGCTGAAATCTTTATTTCTCCAATCCAAAAGGAGGGCAGACGTATACCGGCCAGATAAAAATTTTTTTAATAAAAGTTAATTCGTTCAGTATATAAAGTAATGTATCCTCCTGCATTTGCAGGTAAATGAAAACAATCTTAAAGGAGTAGAAATGAAACAGCGTGTACCGTTTTTTGTCGTCTCAGTTGTAATTGTTTTGGCTA
>PNNU01000229.1 GCA_013824385.1 Anaerolinea sp. | reverse complement strand
AGCCTGGATGGTGGCGGCAATTTGGGTGATCTTAATCGCCGAGTCTTCAGTTGGAGTGGCAGGTGCACAGGCCGAAAGTGCTAAAGTTGTGACGAGGAGGGCAGTAATTAGCCCTCTGTTAAATTTTGATTTCATAATTGGTTTCCTTCTATTATTTTTTGTAAGTTGTTATTGTCAGACGAAAAGTACAAGTTGTCAAGGCACTTACGCCAAGAAGAAGTGGATTTCATCAGTCTTTTCACACAAATAAAAATGTTGATCCACTCTATTTTTTTACAGAAATAGGATTATATTTAATTATCATTTTAGAAATCCAACAAATAACAGGAGTGATCGGGGTGGATAATTCTTTGATAGACCAACATCAAATAAACCTGGAATCAGCTGAAAAAATCGGCCTTATAAACTGCCATGAAAAATATCGCGGCAAAATTACTGTACTCAAAAAAGATTTTGCTCAGGATCTTTATGAAAAGTACCCTTACGGCTGCCCGCGTGCCTGCAGTCGGCTTGAAGTCGGCCAGGTTTTTTATACCAACATCCGCTGGGATCCCCCTGAAGGATTTTGCACCTGGGCTTGGGGAGATATTCGCGCAGTAATCATGAGCATCCACGGCGGACATCCCTCCCCAATGATCTGCTGCTGCACGGATGGATTGCGGCCAGTGACATTCAAGGTGGAAAGAGTTGAACTAGAAAAAGAATAATTTTCTTGATGCTCTCATTTGGAGGCGGATATGGCAACTGATCGAATCAGAATACTGGTATTCGGTGCCGGGGTAAACGGTTCAGCATGCGCCACTATTTTGCATCAAAGCGGAATTGATGTTACCGTACTGGCAAGAGGATCGCGATTTGAGTTCATCCGCGACAACGGTATTGTCATCGAAAATCCGTTGAACAACAAGCGTACTATTGTCAAAGTGAATGTGGTCAATTCTCTGGCCCCCAATGGTTTTTATGATTACATCTTCGTGATTATGCGCAAGAACCAGGCTCTTGAAATAGTGCCCATATTAAAACAAAACTGCTCGCCAAATATAGTCTTTATGGGAAACACCCTTGCAGACCCTCATGAATATACCAATGAACTCGGCAAGGAACGTGTGTTGATGGGACATGTCTACGCAGCTGGAAGGCGTGAAGGGGATATTATTAAAGCTATGATTGTAAAATCTGTCGCCATTCCCTTTGGCGAGATTGACGGATCGATCACTCCCCGCCTGGAAAAGCTGGTGACTGCGCTAAATCAAGGAATCTCCAAAGCAAAAATTTCGACTCACATTGTTGATGATCTGGTGATCCATGCAGCCGGGGTCATCCCCATAGCCATGCTTGGACTGAAACACGGAGGTGATTTACGAGCACTGGCAAAATCGAAGGCTGACCTCATCCTGTTGGTGAATGCCGTCAAAGAGTCGTTGTCGGTCGTTCAGGCATTGGGATATCGACACCTGTCTCCAACCGATCACATAATGAAGAATGCACCTCAGTTCATCCTTACGGGCATGTTCCGCTTGCTTTTTAAATCAAAGATGGGAGAGGTTGGTATAAGCTATCATCTTTCACAAGCCTCTGATGAAATGCTGCATCTCGCCAATGAAATGAATGCCCTGGTTGAAAAATCCGGTCTTGAAGTATCCTCGCTGCGTAAAGCACTTGATATTCTGCTTACCAAACCTTTTCAACGCACAGGATTTGAAGGACAATTTTAGAATGAATAAAAATGACAACCAGATACAAAATGACTGCATCGTCTGCCGTAAACACAGCGGAGAAGTAAGGCTTTTCGGCGGCTTTATATATGAAGACGACCTGATAGCGGTCTCCCATTCCCTCTTTTGGGGGGATGAAAAGGCTCATTACCTCGGCCATATCTTCATTGAAACCAAAAGACATATTTCCGAATATGCCGATCTGATGGACGAAGAAGCCCAGCTCATCGGGCTTTATATCAAGCGGGTTTCAAAAGCCTTGCTCAGCACCCTCGATATGGACCATGTGTACTCATTTATAATCGTGGACGGTGTACCACACATGCACGTACATGTTATTGGCCGCTACCGCGGCGCGCCCCGCGAGTATTGGGGCTCCAAGGTGGATGAATGGCCTGATGCCCCCAAGGGTGATGAGACTGAGATAGCTAGATTAACCGAAAGTCTACAGTTGTATTTCAAAAACAATTCCTTTAGTTAATAACCACACCGTTTTTTTTCGATGGAGGGTTGTCAATGTTCAAAAAAATATCCGCGATTATCGCTCTGGTTATATTTTTAGCTTTGGCTGGTTGCGAAAAGGAAGAAAACATGAAAGACATATCCCAAATCACCGTTGTGTCTGATGCTGGCAGCATCCTGCCCGAGTTGCAATGGCACGAAGCATTTATTATTAATAAAGACACAGTCACCTTTACGCGTAACGGTTTTGTGGATACAAGCGAGGTAAACGCCGGCAGTTGGGGCATACCAGCCGACGCACAGACAATAGCCTTGCTGTTTTTGGAGTTGGAAACCGTCAACCTGAAATCGATTGAACGTGTTGAGCCGATTGATCCGCCAGACGGCGGCGAGAGCAGCTATTATGAAATTACCTTCGAAAATAGCAAGGCATTCTCACTCAATTTCAACCCCGGAGTAACCTATACAAATGGTGAACTTATCACTCACCCCCTGCAAGTATTTTTAGAAAAACTCCAGTTACCTTCAGACGCGATCAATCGTTATAAATGATATTTCAAGAAAGTGATAACAAATGGATAATAAAATTGAGCTCTTCAACAAAAAACAACCGGTAGCCATAATTACACTTTTTCTTTTGTTGGTGGGTGCTGGTGCAATTTATTTGCTCTTAGGAATAATATATCCAAAACTGCCGGGTTTTTTGAATCTAAAGGTGACGGCGGTCGTGTTGATTGCTGCCATCGTAATCTGGACAATCGTCATCGTCATCAGACATTCATCCAGAAAAAGACCCGGCTTGATCATCGACTCAAAAGGCATCACCAACCGAACCAACATCACCAGCACAGAATTCATACCCTGGAGTGATATCATCGGCTTCAAGGAAATTAAAGGAAGTTTCAACCACAAATTGATTGTCGTTGAGTTAAAAAATCCAGACGAATATATCTATAAATCGCCAAGAATAAGCGCCAGCCGGCGTGTTCAGTATCAACAAACCGGTTCGCCCATTTTAATAACAGCCACCACACTTGAGTACGATCCGCAACACCTTGTGACGCTGCTCAAAGAACGGTTGGACGCATAGAAATACCTTTTTAATAATCCTTTTTACTTGATAAGAGGTTGAAATGGTTAAAATCTCAGCTGAAACCGAAATTCAAATTGACAGAAAACAAGATTTTGTTTTCGCATATTTTGCAGATTTACGCTATGAATCTGAGTGGAATAAAGGTCATGTCAAAAACGTAATCATGACATCTCCAGACCCGATCGGGCTTGGTACCACCTTTGAAGGGGAGCATGCCGGTTTTGGAAAAGCCACATGGCGAATCGTGGAGTATGACCCTCCAAATCACATCGTTATTGACGGCCTGGTGGGCGGAGCACCTTACCGGTATGTTGGTGACCTCAAACCACAAGGGGAGTCAACCCTCTTCAGGGGACGCATTGAATGGGAGCCGCAAGGCTCATGGCGCCTTTTGGGTCCCCTATGGTCATTGATATTGAAAATTCAAACACGAAGATCTTTCATGAATTTACGTAACGCGTTAATCCGAGATGTATCTCTGGAAGGAATTTATTAAGCAAGCCGGGAATTACTATTGCCGCCGTAATCACGATACTAATCTTGTTATTCCTGGTCAGCCTGGTAATCATCAAACGCTTGACCTCTTGGAATCGAATAATCGCTATATTAGCATGATCCTTGCAGGTGCCGTTTTTTTGGTGCGTATTATTTACTACGGCTGCCACTTGACCGTGCTGTTCAAACGCTGATACAAAGTGATCCAACAGGGTATCGTTGGACCGCATCTCTTTATGAACCGCTTACAGTAGAACCTGCCAAGTGGATTGTTTTGATCCCACTCTTTTTGGCTGGAAGAATCAAGCACAACAACAAAGCGGCCTGGGCAATCTGTTTAGGCCTGGGGTTCGGCATTGGCGAATAAATCTTTCTCACTCAAAGTATTGCATCCAACCCACAATCAATCGGCTTGCCTTGGTATTACTCCAGCGGATTCATAGTAGAAAGGATGATGGTTTGTTTCATCCACAGCGCCTTGATTTTGATTGCAATTGAATCCATCAGCAGCCGAAGGTTCTGGCTGATCCTGCTGGCGCCTGTTTTCCATTGGCTGTTAAACATGCCCATATTCTTGTCGATTCAATTTCCGTTTAATGACGGCGGGGTCCTGTGGAGCCAACTCCTTTGGACGTGGATCACCCTCTTCTTTATAGCTTCGCTAATATTCCTGGGATCACACCTATTGAATACACCAAAACGCATGGCATCCGTCCTCGGGAAGGCCGTCTGCCCCGAATGCCAAACCCTGTACGTCGGTCCGTGGTGGGGCATCAACCGCATCGGAAAACGCTACGAACGCTGTCCAAACTGCAAACACGATCACTGGACAATACCTTTTGTGGAAAACAAGTAATCGATCTACAGAATAACAAATTAAGAAAACTAGTATTGCATTTAAAGCCATAACAATAACCTGGATTATCTAATCTACAAATAATTGAAAAAGATTGTAAATCGGAGGCTGTTATATTAGGATTTTTACTACCTCATCCTGACCAACATGGCAAGACTTTATTACTCTAAGCGGAACCGGTGACTCTGCTCACATAACGGATATAACCTTAATCAATGCCACCTTTGGGATACGACCACAGACTCATGTATTTTTAGTCCACTCAATCCCCAAAAAGTAAAATCATTAGCCCATCATCAGCTTCTCAACTCTGGTTTTGAGCGCCTGATCCATCGCCTCGAAACCACCACGGTCATCCTCTTTTACGAGGAAGGGAACAAGTAGACCTGTGAAAATCTCCTTGTCGATGAAATGGACTTGATTGGCTCCAATTGATTTTATTTCAAAGCAATGCTCCCCTTGGTAAAGTATTGGCAAACCGACATGATATTTCCATCGCAATTCACGGTTTGGTTCAACCTTGACAACTTTACAGTGAAGTGTCATATCCTTGGATCCAAATTTGAAAATAATGTCCACATTCTCACCTATTTCTGCTTTTCCAATGGCATGATGAAGAAACGGATTCCATTCTGGATATTCATCCAAGGCGGTCAATACTTGCCAGACATTTTGAGCAGATGTATTAATATCAATTTCTGATCGAATCTCTTTCATGATTTTTCTCCATTTTATTATTACTCAATAAGAATAGGGTAATTTCTTTTCGATACTATCCTGAAAAAAGGGCTGTATAAAATGTTGTTGGCTTTTCTGCCAAGAATAATCAATATTATTGCACGGCAAATCATCTTCCACAACATATTTTTTGTGTTATATCACAGGTTTAGAAGAGGTGATTTTTAAACAGGAGATATCAATAATATTTCTGGTTTTTGTTGTTATTCTGCTAGAATTAGGCTTATGCATATTAATAAAATCTATTTCTCTGACAATCTCGACATCCTGCAATCACTCCCTTCCGAGTCAGTCTCCCTCATCTATATAGATCCGCCGTTCAACACGGGCAAAACCCAGGCGCGGACGCAGATCAAGACTGAGAAGTCCGAAACCGGCGACCGCACCGGCTTCGCCGGGCAGCGCTACTCCACGGTCAAGGTTGGCTCGCAGGAATACGCGGATATCTTTGACGACCTCCCGACTTTTCTCGAACCCCGGTTGATCGAAGCGCGGCGCATCCTCAAGCCCAACGGCAGCCTGTACTTCCACATTGACTACCGTGAAGTGCATTACTGCAAGGTGCTG
>PNNU01000228.1 GCA_013824385.1 Anaerolinea sp. | reverse complement strand
TGAGATCAAATAGATTATTGTAGGTTTTGAAAAAGAAGCTTAACCACGAAACAAACGAAATTTTCTAAATACACCAAAAACCTTTTATAAGGGCAGGTTCATGTGACCTGCCTTTTTCTTTGGAACATCTAATACTCTTTATCAGGATTCATTTTATGGAATAAAAAGAGTATTACTAACCATAGCATTACTTTAAAAAATCGAACGGATTTTCCGTAGAAATCCCGACGGATATTTGCTATACTTTTTTCAATTGATGCAATCATCCAAATTCTCATAGATGCCTAAAAATAACTAAACACCATCCTTATTGGTAATCCTAAATTAATTCTTCAGGGGAATCTATAAGTTGTTGATCATTCAATAAATCATGATGATTATTGGCATGTTGTTTATTTAATTAATGGGGAAAATCTGGAGGGAAAATGAAATCAATGGCACGAAAAGTTTTTTATGCATTAATACTGTTTTGTTTAGCGTCAGAGTTATTTAATTCACCTCCAGTGCAAGCAGATAACAGCATCGTATTGACTGCATTAGGAACACCTTACCATCAGGATTTTGATTCTCTATCAAATACCATTGAATCTGAAATGCTTCCAATTGGCTGGGTGCTTACTGAGACAGGAAACAGTAATTATGTCAACAATCGATATCAACCAAGCACTGGAAATTTCTCCTATGGGGATACATTCAGTTTTGGTTCTGCGAATTCAACAGATCGGGCATTAGGTGGTATTCAAGATGATAACCTAACCCCTCTTTTTGGTGCTTCTTTTGTTAATTATGCAGGTGGAACTATTAACTCATTATCTATTGCTTACATTGGAGAAGAATGGCGTTTAGGAAACGCAGGGGGCCGTTCTGACAAAATAAGGTTTGAGTTGAGTACAGATGCCACAGCCCTTAATAATGGAACATGGATAGAATATGAGGACCTGACATTTTTTACTCCTAACAAATTAACATTCGGAATCAAAGATGGAAACCTCGCGGTAAATCAATCTAAAAAACAATATACCATTTCGGGATTGAACATCTCAGCTGGAGGATCATTTTGGATTCGTTGGTCTGACTATAATCCCAATGGATCTGATGACGGACTAGCAGTTGATGATTTTTTGCTTACACCATTTGGAAGTGACAACTCTCCGAATTTAACCTCGATCATACCGGCAGATAACACCACGAATGTGGCACTTGATACAAAATTATCCATTACTTTTTCTGAACCAGTCAATCTATCAGATGGTTGGATCACATTATCTTGTTCAAACAGTCAGCAACACTCCGTATCAGTAAGCGGCGGGCCTCAGTCTTTTATTGTGGATCCTGTTTTAGAATTTGTTAATGGAGATTCATGCACCATTACTATCGAAGCCACCAAGATTAATGACCAAGATACCAGTGATCCTCCTGACGCACTGGACAGGAATTACACATTCAACTTTTCTACCATTCCTCCACTGGACAACCCGCCAATCGTCACAAACACTTCACCTGCGAATAACGCGTCTGAAGTCTGGCTGAATAGCAGCCTCACCATAAATTTTTCAGAATCTGTTGCAGTCAAACCGGATTGGTTCACCCTGGATTGCACGAAGAGTGGAACTCATTCCGCGACAGTGGATACCAAGTCTTCGGTTTTTATCTTATCACCCCTAAAGCCATTTCAATATGATGAAAGCTGCACCCTGACCATCAATGCCCAAAATATCACCGATCTTGATTCTGACGACCCACCCGATGGAATGCCCTCAGATGTTTCAATTACTTTTTTTACCCTCGCCACTCAAGAAACAGCACCTTACATTTCCTCATCAATCCCGGCCAATAACGCTACATCCATCCCAGTGAAACAAGATATAGAGCTCACTTTCAATGAACCAGTCGCCATTGATTCAGGAACCATAAAAATCAACTGCGATAGTAAAGAATCATTTACGTTGAATATATCAGGAGGACCAACCGCCTTCCAGGTCCTGCCGGACCACAACTTCAATTTTGGTGACCACTGTTCAGTGATCGTTTCAGCCACAGGAGTTAGGGATCAAGATTTAAACGACCCTCCCGACACCATGATCATGGATCAAACGATCAACTTTGATACAGTAATCAACCCTGAGATTGCTCCTGATATTTTTCAAATAATTCCAGACAATGGCGCGCGAGATGTGGATATTGACAGCAACATCACCATCACTTTTAACGAAGAGATTTCGCCAACTGACCCATGGGCTTTATTGGAGTGTACGGTCAGTGGGGAGCATTCATTTACAACAAAGGGTACTTCACTGTCCAAAGAAATCAATCCCGACACGGATTTTGCAGCCGGCGAAAGCTGTACATTGACCATCCTTGGAACGCAAATTCATGATCTAGATATAATTGATCCGCCAGATGAGATGGCTGAGAATTATTCAATTACCTTTATGACCGCTTCTCCGACTGATAGTGCTCCATTTGTCATTGAATCCTATCCCTCTGATAAAGCCGTGGATGTGCCAAAATCTGTAGTGATGAACATCACTTTTTCTGAACCTGTAAAGCTATTGGGAGGTTGGGCTAATCTTTCTTGTTCTAAAAGTAACAAACAAATTATTGGGACAGAGGAAGGTCCGATAAAATTCTGGTTTGCAATTGAAGGTTATCTGGACTATTCCGAAGATTGTACTGTTACTTTGAAAGCAGACAAGATTCTGGACCTGGACGAGAATGATCCTCCTGATTTCATGGGTGCGGACTATTCATTCTCATTTAAGACAGAGAAATCGCCTGATGAAATTTCCTATCCTGAAATTGTTAATGATGAACACACTTTTCCACAAGATGGCGATTATCTGTATGCAAGTTTTTTCCATTTGTTAATTCAATTTAGCAAAGATGTGTTACATGACGGCAGCAGTGAAGCCGCTGATAATGTCAATAATTATTGCCTTATTGAACGAGGCACTAACCAAACTTTCGAAACTACTTCTTGCGATACCCTTGGTGGTGATGATGCCAGAATTTCAATTGAACGAATCACATATGATGCTCAAAAATATCAATCAGATCTTATAGTAAATCATGCAGCCAATTTGCCTGACGGAACCTATCAATTGATCGTAAGTGGTGAACATTCAATAAAAGATTCCTTCGGCAATCTCCTTAATAATGGGGCAGATTCCTCCATCACTTTTACAATTCTGAATCAAGAGGAGGCAGCTAAACCACCTGAAAGTGGAACAGGTTCTGGTGAAACTTCACCGCAAGGTGTAAATAGTAACTCCTCAAATGTAGAGCTGCTCATCCCCGTTACGGGATTTCGACGCGGAGAAATAACACTGCTTACACCTCAACTCAATACCTACACAAATCTGGACGACCTGCGGTTAGAAATTCCCACCCTGGATTTGAAGACCGTTATCACCGGCGTACCCAAGAAAAACGGCAATTGGGATGTCACCTGGCTGGGCGGCCAGGTTGGCTGGCTGGGGGGCAGCGCCCTGCCCGGTCTGGCTGGCAACTCGGTGCTCACTGCGCACGTGTGGGATGCACTCAATCGGCCGGGTCCGTTCTACGGATTGGAGAAGCTGGATTATGGAGATCAAGTCATCGTCCATGCCTGGGGGGAGGAGTATGTGTATGAAGTACGCGAGGTGCTCAGCGTCAAACCGGAAAACGTGAACGCCATGTTAAAGCATCAAGAGAAGGCATGGCTGACCCTGGTCACCTGCCAGGGATATGATGAAGAAAGCGGTGAGTATCAGCACAGAGTTCTGGTGAGAGCGGTATTGATGGAGGTCAGGTAAGGTTTTTTAAAAACTTACCACGAACCACACTATAATTTCTAAATACACGAAAACGAATAAAAACAATAAAAATCAATTCGAATAAACGAACCCAACTAGCCATGGGAAGGGTGTAATACGCTACGCCCTAACGGGTGGTTGACGGATTGTATTTGAGACTAGAATGGAAAATTCAGAAACAAATTAAATAATATTGATAAGTTTAACCTGGGGCGGTTTGGAACCGCCCCCTACGGTTGGATGGCGTTTTTTGTACAAGCAGGCGTAAAATTAATTGTTTTCTTTACGTGAAATCAAAAACAATTCAAAACAATTAATTATTGATCTCAAAAATGATGCAATAGCCTTGCGATTTGGGATTGTTTTCACACCCATCGCGAACAGACGTCAATATATGCAGTTGTTAAGGGGCAATACCAAAAATAATAGAATATAGAATTGATTTCTTTATGATTTAATGGGCAAATCTTGGTGGGGATTGCCACGCCCGAAAAGCACGGGCTCGCAATGACAGTTCAGGTGGGGGCTGGCAATATATGCAATTGTTAAAGGGCAACGACAACAATCATAGAATATTTATTCTATGATTTAAGTATAAACCCATTGTCAAGTGGGGTACAGAGTAATTAATGGATTTCTGATAACTCACGACTATACTAGTTTTATTGCCGGTTGAAAACACTATGAAGATTGTTTGAAGTATGACCATAAGATTGTAGTTACGTTGGAGAGTAAACGATGCTAGAAAAACTGAGTGCCAGACTCACCGAGTTGGATGAACAAAAAAGACTCAAGAAAAAGCTTGAACTGAATTTGAGCAGTGTTCAAAAAGATTTGAAAGACAAATCTTCACTCCTGGAATCGCTGCGCATCAGGCTCGAAAAAGAAAAAGTGGATGTTGAAAAACTAGAGCGCACAAGCCTGACCGTGTTGTTTTATTCGGTGCTAGGCAGCCGCGAGCAACAATTGGAAAAAGAACGTCAAGAAATGCTGTCTGCCCAACTTCAATTTCAGCAAACGAAATACCAGGTGGACTTTTTGGAACAAGAGCAAATCAGCCTTACGCAACAATTAGGTAAAATACCAGATATTGATAATGAGTACCTGTCAGTACTTTCAGAAAAGGAAAAATTGCTCCGGCAAACAAACCAACCAGTCGCCAACGAATTAATTGAACTTGATGAGAAGGTGGCAAACCACAAATCAGAGATGAAAGAGCTTGGCGAAGCCATCAATGCCGGAAAAGTGGTCGTTTCAGGTTTGGAACAAGTGATTGAATCGCTAGGTAGCGCCGAAAGCTGGGGAACCTGGGACATGTTAGGCGGAGGGTTTATCAGCACAGCTATTAAACACTCCAGGATTGATGAAGCGCGAAACGGTATTCTCTTCGTTCAGACCAAAATGAGCCAATTCAGAAGAGAGTTGGCAGACGTTGAGAAAACGATTGATCTCACCATTAATATCAGCGAATTTAATACCTTTGCTGATTATTTTTTTGACGACCTGATTTTTGACTGGATAGTGCAATCAAAAATTGTTGATTCTCTTAATCGATCCAGACAGGCAAAAGAGTCAATTGACAAGATTATTAATAGTCTTGAAGATCAATGTAAGGTTACGCAAAGTAAAGCGGACGAATTACAAGAAAAACGGGTGCAGTTGGTTGAACGAACCTGAGAACTATTTAAGGGAATGGAAGTTGGAAACCATCAAGTCATGGAATTGATGGTTTCTTTTTTTACAATTTGCTATACTAGAAAAAGGCAAAATGGGATGGTGCGTCGTTGACATACATTTCTACAACAACAGATAGGTCAATCGGTTGTTATAACCAACACCGATTATTCGGGGAAAAATGAAAAAGAATCTAATTTATTCTCTACTACTTACAGCCTTGTTCTTTGTGTCGTGTACACCAGTTGTTGATAACACCCCAACAATAACCCCGTCTCCAAAACCGACAGTAAATCTAGTCTCTGCCACAGTAACTCCAATACTATCAAAAACACCTACCCAAAGTGTGTCAAATAGCCCTCTCCAAATAGACCCTCAATCCACAATGACGGAACAAGCCTATTATCAACTCAAGACCCAAATTGCCAGCTTCCACCCTTCATGTGGTGAGATTAATGATTTTAATACGAAGCTATCGCCTAGCGGAAATTGGTTAACAATTAT